>JAEZIB010000050.1 GCA_023416275.1 Bacillota bacterium
TTTAGTGCAGAAACTATCGGTTTGATAGTTATGCTTAGTTTTTTTGTTGTTAATGAAAATTCATTTATTCTTTCAAATGCTGCAAATATTGTATTTTTAATGTCTAAATTTGGGTTACCCCATAATATTTCCAGCTCTTTGTCTACTATGCTATCTAAACTTATTGTAAAACTATCGACACATTCAGAAAGCTCTTCAATATTTATAGAGTTTAAAAGTGTGCCATTAGTTATAAAATGGGTTTCTAAGCCTATACTCTTTGCTACATTGCAAAGTTCAATCAAATCATTGTTCAAGGTAGGTTCTCCGCCAGTAAATATAACTTTGGTACCATGCATATTTTTAAATTCCATTAATAATTTAATAAAGTTGTCTTTTGATACCCTAGATTCTGATCTACTATTTATCCTTTTATGTCTTTCTTTTTTATTAAAGCAATAGATACAATTTAAATTACATTTATCTGTTAAGCTTATATAAATATCATTAAAAGGGTATTTCTCTATTGCATTAACATCATAAATTTCATTCATCCAGTCAGCCTCTGGTGGCGTGCTGTTGTATGACAAAAAACCATTTTGTATCAAATCCTCAATAAAAGGCATAACATCTTCTTGAAATATTGAATCAGTAATTTGATAGTGTTTAATTACCTTTTCTTTAACAATGCTCAGACTATTACTAGTGTGGATTGCATTATATATTGATGCGCCTATTTCATCGATTGTAATCCAGTAATGTACTGATGGATTAAATAGAATATAGATGTTCTGATTGTTATCAATAATAGACTCATAATTTTCAACTTTATATAAGTAATTAGTATAATTATCAAATAAGTTGATTTCTTTATTTACAGTTTGCATAAGATAGCCCCTTGTACCTTTATTTTTGTAAGCAGGTCTATTCAAGTATTTAAAATATTAAAAAGTAACTTATAACTTACGTATATTTTTTTATCTAAAGATTATTTTTTTACTATAATATCTGTAAAATCGAATGGTCTTGCTATCACTCCACTTAATGGCGGAAAGATTGGAATACCAATTGGTAATTTTGTGGTAACTATGCCTCCGTTTGTTTCAAGTGATTCTTTCTCTGATATTTCATCAAGATTGACTTTATTAAAATCAGGTTTTTGTATTGATGGTTTTTTCCACATAATGAAAATACCTCCTTAAATAATTTTGTATAAAAACTACTTAAAAACGACCTGCTTATACAAACTATACCATAATTTTAAATTAGTGTAAAACATTGTTTGGGAATTTATTTCTGATTATAAGAAAAATATAGGAAATTATAATTTTAAATAGATAAAAATGTAAAATACATAAGTATTAATTATAAATTAGTATAAAAAATACAAAAAAATAGGAATATTATATTTAATTGTAATAAAATATATAGTATACTAATTGTAGTACAAAATTGGAATAAAAATCAATAAAGAGTATTAATAGAACTCAAGACTCAACTGTATTTTTGATAATGCTTCATTAGAATAGGAAGAGGATTCTTTTGGAAAACCTCTAGACCAGTTTATTTTAGTGTCAGGTGAATATACCCTGTTTCACACAGTTAACCATTATAGTGCCATTGCTAAAGTACTCCAATAGAGTATTTGATTTCATTTTAATAAAATAATTGTGTATAGTCATTTTTACAAAATGTTGCTTTATATATTGGCTTGTATTTGTTTGAGTTCTGATATGCTATAGTAGTGAATTTTTATGTAAATAGCATAAAAACAGTTTTCTATAGTATATAGGATTTTTTAAATGAATGAAGTTTTTTAGTTATTGCTTGAACTTCTGTTGCCAATATAGATTAAAAAAACACATTTGTAAAAATACATATAAAAACCAATAAAAAGGGGTGAAGAGAGATGACAAACCTAAGTACTAATTTTTCAGAATTAACTTACAATGAGTCTGTTGAGGTTGAAGGAGGAACGGTAATAAATCCTGCACTTGGTCCACTAATCATGGTAATACCAATTTTGTATCCTGAAATATTTTTCCCAGGCAAGTAGTAATTGCATATAAATTTCTAAGGGTCAAAAATAAAGATACGTTAAGTATTATTTAGTATGATTTTCTTTGAAAATAGTGTGTTTTAGCAATATTTACAAAATTGATAAACTATAGTAACATTATAATGAGGCAAGAAAATGTCCCCCACTTCTATAAGTGGCGGGTACCACTTTGATTTTCAGGCGGTGAGAATATCTCCCGTTGAAACGCCGTTGATGTAATAAAATTTTTCTACAATCGAAAAATTTCATTTTGAATCTAGGTGTTATAAGAAAGACGGTGTGAATGGCTAAAATATTAGTAGTTCACATCGTTTTTGGCAAATTATACAAAAAATCATATACAAATGGAGATTATATGATGCAAACCCCGTTTAAACGATATTACTGTATCCGACAGCATGACATTACCGACTGTGGTGCGGCATGTCTTGCGACGATAAGCAAACAATATGGTTTTAAAACATCAATAACTAAAATAAGAGAGGTTGCAGGAACAGACAAACAGGGAACGAACGCATATGGAGTAATTAAAGCAGCAGAAGGTCTTGGTTTCACTGCAAAGGGAGTAAAAGGCAACAAAGAAGCCTTTTTTTCTGAATTTCCTCTGCCCTGCATCGCACATGTAGTTGTAGAAGGTTCTCTTCTGCACTATGTAGTTATACATAAAATCACTAAAAATCAGGTACTAGTTGCTGACCCAGGTAAGGGGATTGTGAAATATACGCATGAGGATTTCTTTAAAATTTGGACAGGCGTGCTTATACTGATGGTTCCTAATGTTACCTTCAAAAAGGGAGATGAGACAAAGGGGCTTTTTTCGCGTTTCTTTAATTTAATGATGCCACAAAAGAAGCTTTTGATTAATATATTTTTTACTTCACTCATATATACTATGCTGGGTGTTGCAGCTTCATTTTATTTTACATTTCTTTTAGATGATATTCTCCAGTATAATCTTGAAAAAACCTTGCATGTAATATCAATAGGGATTATTTTGCTATATTTATTTCAAACCTTGCTTGGGGCATTCCGTTCCCACATGGTGCTATATCTTTCACAGAAAATAGATATACCGCTTATATTAGGGTATTATCAGCATGTTCTTGGACTTCCGATGAATTTTTTCGGAACAAGAAAGGTAGGAGAAATAATTTCACGTTTCATGGATGCTTCAAAGGTTCGTGATGCAATTTCAGGTGCTACGCTAACAATAATGATAGATACGCTGATGGCTGTGGCTGGAGCTATAATTTTATATACTCAGAATTCCATGCTTTTTGTTATAGCAGTAATAATAGCGGCTGTGTACGGAATAATAGTATTTGCTTTTAATAAACCCATAAAAAATGTTAATAAGGAGCAAATGGAACAAAATGCACAATTGACATCTTATCTGGTAGAGTCATTAAATGGAATTGAAACTGTAAAAACCTTTAATGCAGAGTCAGAAGCATCACTAAAGACTGAAGGCAAGTTTATAAAGCTTCTCAGAGCAATATTCAAGGGAGGAATAATATATAATATTCAGAGCTCCGTAACAGGGTTTACAGCACTTGTTGGTGGTGTTGTTATTCTTTGGGTTGGAGCATGGAATGTTATTCACGGTAATATGACAGCTGGACAGCTACTTTCCTTTAATGCCCTTTTAGGATATTTTCTAGAACCAATTAAAAATCTGATAAATCTTCAGCCTATGCTGCAAACTGCAATTGTAGCTTCTGACAGGTTAGGTGAGATATTTGATCTTGAGCTTGAAAAAGGGGAAAATGAGGATAAGCAAATAAAACCTTCCGATTTAAAAGGAGATATATGCTTTCAGGACTTGGATTTCAGATATGGCACTCGTGCGTTGGTATTAAATACCATAAATTTAACAATAAAGTATGGAGAGAAGATTGCATTTGTTGGTGAGAGCGGTTCTGGTAAAACTACTTTGGTAAAACTGCTTATGAATCTTTATCCTTGGGAAAAAGGCGAAATAACCATAAAGGGGTACAATGTTAAAGATATAAATTATGATGTGTTGAGAGAAAAGATTGCATACATATCCCAGGACATTTTTATGTTTAGCGGAACGATACGAGAAAATTTATGCCTTGGGAATAAAACACTTGAAATGGAACAAATTATCGAAGCATGCAAAATGGCGCAGGCTCACGATTTTATAAATAAATTTCCTCTTAGATACGAAACCAATTTAGAAGAAAATGGTGCAAATTTATCTGGGGGTCAAAAGCAAAGACTGGCAATCGCTAGGGCAATACTAAAAAAACCTGATATATTTATAATGGACGAAGCCACAAGCAATCTGGATTCTATTGCAGAAAAGGCAATTGAGAGAACTATTGAGACAGTATGCAAAGGAGTCACAACAATAATAATTGCACATAGGCTAAGTACTATTAAGCGCTGTGACAGGATATACGTAATGGAAGATGGTAAGATAATTGAAACAGGCAGCCATGTTGAACTTATGAGTAATGGCGGCAGATATTATGAGCTTTGGAAGGAGCAGTTGCCTGACAACATTGATGGCAATATTGTTAAAGGTACAAATGATAATGATTCTCGTAATAAGAATGCAAATGGTGATGTGAACTCAAAAAAAGAAAACTCCACTAATCAAGACAATACACTTTCTCAGGTGGCAGCGTCATCTGCTCAAATTCCAGCGCAATTCGGTATTGCTACTGAAGGTTTGGAAAAGGAGGGAGGTTAGTATGAAAGATATTTTAATAGATATAAACGACCTTACTGACAGTCGAGAAATGTATCGTTCAAAGCCTCATTCCTTTGTATGGATATTTACATATATTATTATTACTCTGGTAATAGCAGCTATTTTGTGGGCAGGCTTTGGGAAAAAAGAAATTGTAATAAAAGCAAGTGGGCAGGTGAGACCTGAAGCAGGTATCAGCACAGTTACTAACATTGTTGCAGGAGAGATTGAAAGTATAAATTATAAGCAAGGGATGACTGTAAAAGCGGGAGACATATTATACATAATCAAGCATGACTATCTTCTGACAGAGAGGGAGGCTCATAATACTCAGCTTGTAGACCTTCGCAAAGAATTATCAAATCTTAATATGTACAGAAAATCAATTCTTTCTGGTACAAATGAATTTGATAAAATTAGTGAGCCAATGTACTACGAAAAGGTTAGAAAGCTGCTGCTGGATATCCACTACACCCAGTTAGATACAAACTATAAAATGACAAAGCTGAAAGAAGAGCGCAGTATCAATAACAGCCAGCTTTCAGATTATCAGACTGAGTTAGCTTGTCTAAAGAAATATATTCAGTCGTTAGATGATAATAAGAATTACTTAGTAGATAGCGGCGAAATTGAAAAGCAATACAGCCAAAAGTATGAAAGTTATATGATTTCTCATAAGGATATCCAGCGTAAATTTGACCAGCAGTCAAATGAAATTAAAAATAATAACTTTGAGGCTTTAAAGCAAACGCTGGAATATGAAAGAAAATTATTAAGTGCTTATGAAACTCTCAAAAAAAGTGTTAATGTAGGAGAAAACTATTTTTCTGTAAGTGACAGTAACAGAGTACTTTATACAGATTATATATATAAACTCAATACCCTTAAAAACACATATAATGAGCAAAAACGTGTGTATGAGGCTTATGAAGCGTTAAGCGGAGTAGAAATATCAAAGTCTGAGCTTGAAAATGCCAGAACTCAGATGCAAAAGGCAGAAGGAGAATATGCTGCTTTCATAAGTAACTTTTTATCAGATATAGATAAAACCATTAGTGAAAAGAAAATAAGAGTGGCTGAGTTAGAAAGCAGTATTTCTGGCACTTTGGATAAAGACACACTTTTAGAGTTAAATGATAAGGATAAAGAAAGTGCTATCAAAAAGCTCTATATAAATGAGAGACAGGCAGCTTCTGACTTAATGGATAATTTGACAGACAATATAAATTCACTTAGGCTCAATATAGTATTAGGAGAAGCTGAATTAAAGACAATTTCGGACGCAACTGGTAATAATAAAAATAATATTAATTACTCAGTGGTAGAAAGGACAAAGTCTCAGGAAATTATAGCAACAGATGAAAAAATAAAAAATATTTATGATAATATTGCTGCAATAGAACAGAACATAAAAAAGTTACAATTGGATATTGATAGTGCTATTGTGAGAGCTAATATAAATGGAGTAGTAAACGTATTATTGCAAATATACGAAGGCGACTTTGTGGCAAGCGGAAATGAGATTTTGACAGTAATACCCAACAATAATTCTCGCTTTACAATGCAAATCCATGTTAACAACCAAGATATTGGAGAAATACATATAGGAGATGCCGTTAAGTATAGCATTGCAGCACTTCCGTATCAGGAATACGGTCAGATTACGGGAAGTATAACCAGCATATCAAAGGATTCTACAATAGATAAGAACACAGGACATAGTTTTTATACTGTTGAGGCTACTGTTCCTAATACAAAACTTTTCACTAAATCAGGAAAACAGGAAGAAATTAAAGTGGGTATGTTGTGTGAGGCAAATGTCGTAACCAAGCAAAAAAGTTATTTAACATACTTCCTTGAGAAGATTAATTTGCTGGACTAGACAGCATAACTGTGTGAATCAAAGGGTCTCTGTTAAAAGACAATTTTTATTAAACAAATATAATTTTGGGCTGACTGATAAAATTACAGTAAAAGAAGCAGAGCTAAACTATATGCATAACAAGTTTAAATTGTGGAATACCATTTATGGGTTTTCTAAGGCTTATAGAAAAATTAAGAAATATATTAGTGGGAATATAGAATAGGAAAGTTGATTTCGATAACTAAATCAACTTTCCTAATCCAAATTGGCTACTAGTTTCATTTGACAGTAGCTTGCCTATACAAGCTGTACATTATACTCCCTAAACCAATAATCCAGTTGAACAAGCCAAGCAATAAGCTGCGGTCTGCCCATTAACTGCCCATACCAAGTAATGTTGCTACTAGACTGCAGTATAGTGAGGGTATCTGAGTGAATAATATCTTTCAAAATAGATTTTGGATTAGAAATAGTTTCTTGAAACATATTTATTATAATTGATTCGTACAAGGGATTATGTGTTTTGGGATATGGACTCTTTTTCCTGTGTAGAATTTTATCTGGAAGATATTGACTCATTGAGGTTCTTAAAAGCGATTTTTCAACACGGTTTTTAAATTTTATATTCCAAGGCACATTAAAAACATACTCAAGAATTCTGTGATCGGAGAAGGGAACACGAACCTCTAGTCCGTTTGCCATAGACATACGATCTTTACGCTCCAAAAGTGAAGACATGAACCATTTTACAGAAAGCCAGGTTGCAATTCTGCTGGTTTTCATACTTTGTGATTCATTATTGACTAATGGACATTCATTTTTACTGTCAAGATACATTTGTTTTATATAGTCTAAGCCTTGCTTTGGTTTTGCAAAATCTGAATTAAAGAAAAACACTCTTGATTCGGGATCGTGAATCCAAGGGAAAAAATCTCGATTAAGCATTTCTGATTTGTAGAACCACGGGTATCCTCCAAATACTTCGTCAGCACATTCACCGCTTAAAGCAACAGTGTGGCGTTTCTTAACCTCACCACAATAGTAAAGTAAAGAAGAGTCTATATCAGCCATACCTGGAAGGTCTCTGGATATTACTGCAGTTTGCAGGAGGTCTGCTATTTTTTGTTGACTTACAGACAGGACAGTATGATCTGTTCCAAGATAATTAGCTAGCCATACAGCGTAATCATCATCGCTGTCAGGCTGGAAGTTAGTTTTTGTAAAATGTTTTTTATTTCCTTCGTACTCAAAAGAATATGAGGATAGTAGTGCTTTAGCGTTTTCGAGACAACTAAGATTTATGTCATTGGAGCTATAACAACCTGATTTTTGTTTGTAGGACATGGCTGCAGATGTAATAATAGAGGAATCCAAGCCGCCTGATAGAAATGTGCATAAGGGAACATCAGAAACTAACTGCTTGTGAATAGCATCGGTTAAAAGGAATCTGGTTTTTTCTATAATAGTGTCTTCGCTGTCCTCTAGGGTATAGGCTTCTAAGTCCCAATATTTATATAGATTCAAGCCATTTTTATTAAATATTCCATGATATCCAGGAGATATCTCAAGTATATTTTTAAAAATACCATTATTCGTTGGGCGCATTGGAGATAAGTAAAGTAGCTGCCATATACCTTCGTTATCAATTTCTGCTTTTACTTGGGGATGCTTTAAGATAGCCTTAATCTCAGAGGCAAATATAAGACTGTTTCCTAATATAGTATAGAAGAATGGTTTGACACCCATTCTGTCTCTGGACAAATAAACTTGTTCGTTTGAATTATCGTATACAGCAAAAGCATAAATACCATTTAACTTTTCAGAACAGCTCTTGCCCCAAACAGCATAAGAATATAGTACAACTTCTGTATCACAGTGGGTTTTGAAATGAACACCACAGCTTATAAGTTCCTGTCTGAGTTCATCAGAATTATATATTTCACCGTTATAAATTATTGTATACACATTGCCCTCAAAGTTAACTGTCATAGGCTGCAATCCATTTTTAACATCAATTATTGACAATCTGTTATGTGAAAAGCATACAAAATTATTTCTAAAGTAGCCATTTTGATCAGGTCCTCTGTGACCCATGGTTTTGTTCATTTCATTTAGAACTTCTTGAGCGACATCTATTGTAGAGTCTTTAAAATTAATAATTCCTAAAATAGAACACATGAAAATTCCCCCAAAAAAAATACTTGTTTGTCAAATAAAAGAGACAATAAACATCAATGACGCCATTGTCTCTTTTATGCACTATAAATTATATGTAGCTAATAGAAAATTTGTGCACATTTTTTGGTAAAAATTTAAGCTAATGTTATTGGAATATTGACATTCTAATTTTCATATAATATTATATTAGCATATTAGAAAATTCTAATATAACGAGGCGGAAAATATCCCCAACTTCTATAAGTGGGCGAGTAACGCTTTGGTTTTCAAGCGGTGAGAATATCTCGCCTCGCTTACATGCCGCTGAATGTAATAGCTCGAAAATTGCGAAGTTTACATTTCGCACATTCATCGTTCTCTTCGCATATCAAGAAGCTGCGAGCAGCTTTTTGTGGATTTGAACACAAGGTGCATTTTCGAGCACAAAAACCACAAGTGGTTTTTGACGGTGTATAAAATCGAAAATTTTCATTTTGAATCTAGGCGTTATAATAAAAATTAGAGGTGTACTTATGTCAAATATGGGAAGTCAACTAATTTCAAATGTATTTAAAGCCCTGGCACATCCTACAAGAATTCAAATAGTAAAGCTTTTAATGGAAGGGGAGCTGTGTGTATGTGATATTCTTCCAAATATAGATTCTGAGCAATCAAATACCTCACAGCATCTTACAATACTCAAAAATCAAGGTATTGTTGATAGTAGAAAGGATGGAGCAAAGGTCATATATTCAATTAAGCATGCAGAAGTAAAAGAGCTTATTCATCTTGCTGAAGCAATTATTCTTAAGCAGATTGAAGAAACTAAGACTTTGTTTTCAAAATAGATATTGAATTTGTTTTTTACTCAAACTTCGAACATAAAAATCTATTGGTGCGGTAGAATTATCAATGGTTTAAAAATAAGTTTGAGTTATTAATATATATTGCTGTATGAATAAAAGATGTAGGAGATGATTTTTTGTTTGTGTTTGAATGGCTAAACAATCAACTGTTAAAAATGGATTGGCTAAGGGATTTGGTTACTTTACTAGTACAAAATGTTTTTGGATTAGATATTAACAGTAAGCTTGGCGGCAGTATTCACTTTTTCATATACGATGTTATAAAAATATTTATACTTCTTTCAGTGCTTATTTTTTCAATCTCATATATACAAAGCTATTTTCCACCTGAGAGGACAAAGAAAATCTTAGGAGGCTTTAAGGGGATAAAGGCAAATATATTTGGTGCGTTGCTAGGAACTGTCACACCATTTTGCTCCTGTTCATCCATACCTTTATTTATAGGCTTTACAAGTGCTGGACTTCCTATTGGTGTAACCTTTTCTTTCTTAATATCTTCACCTCTTGTAGATTTAGCGTCTGTTATTCTGCTCGCAAGTATATTTAATTGGAAAATTGCAATAGCCTATGTTATTGTAGGACTTATTCTTGCAGTTGTGGGTGGTACTGCTATTAGTAAGCTGAGGCTTGAAAAGTATGTAGAACCTTTTGTATATAGCAATAAAATAATTGAACTTGAGCAGGAAGAGATGACTCGCCGTGACAGAATAGACTTTGCTAAGAGCCAAGTGCTTAACATTATAAAAAAGGTGTGGCCGTACATTATACTAGGAGTTGGAATAGGTGCTTTTATTCATAATTACCTTCCAAAATCTATCATACAAGCTTTACTGGGGGAGGATAAGTGGTACTCGGTTATTTTGGCAACTGTTGTTGGTGTACCCATGTATGCAGATATATTTGGAACGTTGCCAATTGCAGAAGCTTTAGTGGGAAAGGGAGTAGGCATTGGTACAGCTTTGTCCTTTATGATGGGTGTGACAGCACTTTCGCTACCATCTCTAATTATGCTTAAAAATGTTGTTAAGACAAAGCTATTAGCAATATTTTTCGGAATTGTTACTGTAGGAATAATAGTAATAGGCTATATTTTCAATGCTTTTGGTTATTTATTGATGTAGTTAGAATTTAAATATATAAAAAATAAAATCTTGGGGGGTAATTTTAATGTCAAAAACTTGGTATCCTGTTATTGATTATGGAAAATGTATTGAGTGCGGTGTTTGTACGAACAAATGTAAGCACGGGGTGTACAATTTAGAAAAAGCACCAACTCCAGTAGTTGTTAATCCAGAGGGTTGCATTCAAGGCTGTCATGGGTGTGGAAATCTTTGTCCTAATGGAGCAATCCAATATGTAGGTGAACAAAATGCTGATAATGGAAATTGCTGCTGTTCATGCGGCGGTGAGAGTGAAGGAGAGTGCTAATGAATATTGAAAATACAAAAAACAATAAAAAAACTACAGCAGTCAAAATAATTGTACCTATTCTACTTATCTGTGTTATAGCTGGTATATGGTTTGTAAAAAATAATAATAAAGACACTTCATCAGTAAATGGAGATAATTCTGATTTTGGTTTACATGTGACAGAAGAAATTAATCTTGAACAGTTAAAATCATATGGGTTGCCTATTATAATTGACTTTGGAGCAGACTCATGTATTCCATGTAAGGAAATGGCTCCTGTTTTAAAAGAGCTAAATGCAGAACTACAGGGAAAAGCAATAATTAAGTTTGTTGATGTTTGGAAATACCAGCACTTAGCTCAAGGATATCCTATTAATCTTATTCCCACTCAGATTTTTATTGATTCAACGGGCAAGCCATTTAACCCTAAGGATGCTGTGGCAATGAAAATGCAGCTATATAAATCGAGAGAGACTGAAGAGCATGTTTTTACTGCTCATGAAGGTGGTATTACAAAAGAGGAACTATTAAGCGCACTAAAGGAAATGGGGATGAAATAATGGATATTTTTATCAACCAATGGCTTGAAGTATTATCTTCTGCTATTTCAGCAAATATATGGTTAGCTCCGCTTTTAGCATTGCTTGCAGGAATACTTACTTCCGTTACTCCCTGCGCACTCACAAGCGTGCCACTTGTAATTGGCTATGTAGGAGGTACAGGACAAAAGGATACCAAAAGGGCTTTTAAGCTATCGGTAGTATTTTCATTAGGTATGGCTGCTACATTTACCATTTTAGGTACAGCCGCATCACTTCTTGGAAAACTCATGCAGGGAACTGGTTCTTGGTGGTACATACTTCTTGGGATACTTATGCTTTTAATGGCTTTGCAGACCTGGGAGATATTTAACTTTATACCTTCCACTTATGCTATTGACAAAAGCACTAAGCGTGGTTTTATTGGAGCGTTTTTTGCGGGTGTCTTAGGTGGGTTTTTCTCATCGCCATGTGCGACTCCTGTCTTAGTTGTGTTACTTGCAATAGTGGCAAAAGGTGGAAACATGTTTTGGGGAATATTACTTTTGCTTCTGTATTCTTTGGGACATAGCTTTTTAGTAGTGATTGCAGGAACTTCTGTGGGTTTTGTACAGAATCTATCAGGAAGTCAGAAATATGGCAAAGCAAGTAAAATACTCAGAATTGTAATGGGTATATTAATAATGTTAATTGCGTTTTATATGTTTTATCTTGGATTTTAAAATTTACAAGTGTTAATTAATAAAAACTTTATCATAAAATATATAAATTTATTATTCTTATGGTATGTTAAATAACAGTGTTAGTTTAATTAACGCTTGTAATGCTGAACAGGTTTGTTTTTACTGTATAGTATTATTGCAGTTTAACAAAAAACTGTTTGTCAGCAACTATTTCGGCAACAAACCATTGATAAGTTTGAACAACGATAGATTTTTTGTGTGATAAAGTTGAGTTATTAATTATACGAGGAGGAATGTGCTATGAAAATTAAAGTTTTGGGTCCAGGATGTAAAAATTGTGTTTTGTTAATGGAGAATACTGAAGCGGCAATAAAAGAAGCAGGAATAGAAGCAGAAATTTCAAAGGTTACAGAGGTTCAGGATATTATGAAGTATGGCGTAATGTCAGTACCGGCTCTTGTTATTGACGAAAAGGTTGTATCCTTTGGAAGAGTTTTAAAGCCAAAGGAAATTATTAAGATTATTGAGAAGGTAAAATAATTTAAGAAACCATAGTCTAAAATGCTCAATAGGGAAAAGTTGAGTAATAAAAATTGCATTATTTTCAATTAAAAGCAAGTAAAGTGAAGGGAGTATATAACGTGGGAGAAGATAAAAAGGCTAGACTATCATTTCTTGACAAATATTTAACACTTTGGATTTTTATAGCCATGGCTGTCGGAGTTATTGTAGGGTTTCTATGCCCGAATTTGGCAGAATCTTTAGGAGGACTTAGTACTGGTACAATATCGTGGCCAATAGCCATTGGACTTATCATAATGATGTATCCACCACTTGCTAAAGTAAAGTATGATGAGATAGGCAAAGTTTTTGAAAACAAAAAGGTTTTCTCTTTTTCATTAGTTCAGAATTGGGTAATAGGGCCAATTTTAATGTTTGCTTTAGCGATAATATTTCTTCATGATGAGCCTGGCTTTGCTACTGGACTTATTATAATTGGTCTTGCTCGTTGTATTGCTATGGTTATTGTCTGGAATACTCTTGCAAAAGGGGACAATGAATATTGTGCTGCATTGATAGCGTTAAACTCCGTATTTCAGATACTTTTATATGCTGTTTATATTTATCTGTTCGCATCCCTATTTCCTAAATGGCTGGGACTTTCGTGGGGAGGACAGGTGGTTGAGGTATCTATATGGGAGGTGGCAAAAAGTGTACTTATCTATTTGGGAATCCCTTTTGCAGCAGGCATTATAACAAGATTTACATTAGTGAGTATAAAAACAAAGGAATGGTATGAGAAAGAATTTATTCCTAAAATATCTCCATTAGCCCTTATAGCTTTGTTATATACAATAGTTATAATGTTTATAACTAAGGGTGAGCAGATAATAAAGAATCCTCTTGATGTTCTCAGAATAGCAATACCATTATTGCTTTACTTTGCAATTATGTTTTTTGTCAGCTTTTATATGTCCTATCGAGGTGGTTTTAAATACGATCAGACAGTAACCTTATCATTTACTGCAGCTAGCAATAACTTTGAACTTGCTATAGCAGTTGCTGTTGCAGTGTTTGGCATATCCTCGGATGTTGCTTTTACAGCAGTTATAGGTCCTTTAGTAGAGGTGCCGGTAATGATTGCTTTAGTAAATTCTGCTTTGATATTTAAGAGAAAATACTTTGATGAAACTGGTGCTTCTAAAGCTAATAAAAGGAGAGGTAATTAATATATGACAAATAGAATAAAGGTTGCATTTGTTTGTGTCCATAACTCGTGCCGCTCACAAATGGCAGAAGCCATATCAAAGCAAATTGCAGATGATAGCTTTGAGGCCTATTCTGCTGGTACTGAAACAAAGCCTCAGATTAATCAAGATGCAGTAGCTGTCATTAAAGAATTATATGGCGTGGATATGAACGCTACACAAAAATCAAAATTAATATCAGATATTCCACCTGTTGATGTGGTAATTACCATGGGCTGCAATGTAAATTGTCCTTTTTTGCCCTGCAAATACAGGGAGGACTGGGGACTTGAAGACCCAACAGGCAAAGAAAAAGAAGAGTTTATTAAAGTTGCTAAACAGATAGAGGAAAAGGTATTGGAGCTGAAAAGCAGGGTGGATACTTTGATATGATAGATTGAAACAAAAGATGAACTCAGATATTTCTTTATCCTAACGGTCTGTGTTAGAAATGAAGAAATATCTGAAATATTTACAATATCACTTGGCCCAATGTTTAAAGAAATATTATAGTGGAAATTCCACACTAATATTAAAACCTTTTTCACCATCGGAGCCAAAAGAAATTTTACCACCCAACTCCATAACCCTATTTTCCATATGACTAAGACCGATGCTTTTCTTTATATTCTTGCAGCCTACTCCGTCATCTATAATATACAAGGAGATAATATCGTCTGAAAATCTTAGTATTATACTAACGTATTTTGCCTTACCATGTCTGAGTGAATTTGTAAGTGCCTCCTGGCATATTCTGTAGATAGTATTATTATAGAGTTGCTTTCCGATTTATACACCGTCAAAAACCACTTGTGGTTTTTGTGGCTCGAAAATGCACCTTGTGTTCAAATCCACAAAAAGCTGCTCGCAGCTTTTTGATATGCGAAGAGAACGATGAATGTGCGAAATGTACACTTCGCATTTTTCGAGCTATTACATCAGCGGTGTGTAAGCGAGGTGGGAGATATTCTCACCGCCTGAAGACCAAAGTGGTACCAGCTACTTATAAAAGTAGGGGACTATTTCTTGCCTCGTTATAATATTCGTTTCTAAACCAAAAAGGCTGTCTGAAAATTATCAGACAGCCTTTTTGGAAATTTTTTATTAAACATTCAAGGGAGAAGAACTTATTATATATTAAATAACAGCTCTGCATATGTTGGGAATGGATAAATACTTTTTGGAATGAGTGCTTCTAATTTGTCAGCATCAGTCCTCAGATTTTCCATTGCTAGAACAACTGATTTTGAATATTGCTCTGCTTGACTTAGAATGTCAGTAGTATCATCAGTAGCTTTATTCAAGGCTTTTTTAAGTGCTGCAATATTTGAAGTAAAGGAGCTTAACACGGATGAAAGCTCTTTAAGGGCAGTCGATTGAGCAGAAATTTCTACTGGCATACCTGTTGTTTTTACGGCATTAATAGTATCAGCTAACTCCTTGCTGTATATAAATGAAGAGGGAAGAATCTCAGTTTTAGACATTGAAAGCATAGTCAACGCTTCAATGTTAATAGTTTTAATATAGTTCTCAAGAAGTATTTCGTACCTTGATTCAATTTCAGATTTGCTTAATACTCCATGTTTAACAAATACTGCCACATTTTTATCTTTTATAAAGGTTGGAATACATTCAACTGTTGACTTGAGGTTCATTAGTCCTCTGCGTTCTGCCTCTTCAACCCATTCTTCTGAATAGTTGTTTCCATTGAAAATGATACGTTTGTGATTCTTTACTGTGTCTGAGATTAAAGCACCTATTTCAGCAGAAAGATCGCTAGAAGCTTCAAGCTTATCTGCAAATTGCTGTAGGACTTCAGCAACAATAGTATTTAATACAAAGTTGCAGCCTGCAATTGAAGCAGAAGAGCCTAACATTCTAAATTCGAACTTATTGCCAGTAAATGCAAAAGGTGATGTTCTGTTACGGTCTGTAGTATCTTTTGGAAGATTTGGCAGACAAGCTACTCCTGTTTCAAGGATACTATTATAGTTCCTTTCCTTTGCCTTTCCATTCTCCATTTGAAGAAGAATATCTGTTAGCTGATCCCCTAAAAATATAGAAACGATAGCAGGAGGCGCTTCATTTGCACCAAGTCTGTGGTCATTTCCTGCTGAAGCTACTGACAAACGTAATAAATCCTGATAATCATCAACAGCTTTGATAACAGCACAAAGGAAAACTAAAAATTGAGTGTTATCATGTGGTGTAGAGCCCGGTTCTAACAGGTTTTGACCCTCATTTGTGGACATAGACCAGTTGTTGTGCTTTCCTGAACCGTTAACACCTGCAAAGGGCTTTTCGTGTAGCAAGCAAGTTAGATTATGCTTGATAGCTACCTTTTGCATTATTTCCATGGTCAATTGATTATGATCGGTTGCAATATTTGAAGTTGTAAAAATCGGTGCAAGCTCGTGCTGTGCAGGAGCAACTTCATTGTGCTTGGTTTTAGCTGCAATACCAAGCTTCCATAACTCGGTATCTAAATCTTTCATATAGTTGGATACTCTTTCCTTAATGTTTCCGAAATAGTGGTCTTCTAATTCCTGACCCTTTGGCGGTTTAGCACCAAATAAAGTCCTACCTGTGAAAATTAAGTCTTTGCGTTTACTCCATAAATCCCTGTCAACCAAGAAGTACTCCTGTTCAGGTCCTACGGTAGTAGTTACTCTTGTAGCAGAGCTTCCAAATAGCTTCAATATTCTCAAAGCTTGCTTGTTTAGTGCTTCCATTGAGCGCAATAGAGGTGTTTTTTTATCAAGAACTTCGCCTGTGTAGGAACAGAATGCAGTTGGAATATACAGAGTTCCCCCCTTGACAAAAGCTGGGGAAGTGCAATCCCAAGCAGTATAACCTCTTGCCTCAAAAGTAGCTCTTAAGCCGCCTGATGGGAAAGAAGATGCATCAGGCTCACCCTTAACTAAGTCCTTGCCAGTAAACTCCAAAATTACTTTTCCATCATCAGTAGGTGAAATAAAGGAATCGTGTTTTTCAGCAGTAATACCTGTCATTGGCTGAAACCAATGTGTAAAGTGAGTTGCTCCTTTTTCAATTGCCCAGTCCTTCATAGCACTGGCTACAACTTCTGCAACAGACTCATCAAGAGCCAAACCCTCATCAATAGTTTTCTTAAGTGACTTGTAAGTAACTTTAGGAAGACGAGCGCGCATTGTTGCAAAGTTAAATACATTACATCCATAAAATTCAGTAACATGGTTTTCCATAGTAACCCCTCCTTATTTGTAAAAAAAAAGTTTGTTAAAAAGTATCAGACTAAATATTGTCTGTAATTAATTTGATTTCTTTGTTGTTTTTATTAATAAAAAAGACATTCTGCTCCCATATTATTAGGGGAGTGAAACGCCTTTGTTTCGAAAAGATAATTTATTATATACACGCTAATCACTACCTATAAGCAGTAAAGGTTAGCTGCGGTATATTTAAGGTGTCAGCCTTGTCAAGTCTCTTGGGAACAATGATGCTTCCCTGACGTTTTGTTGATTGAGCAGTCTCATCAACAGTCTTTCTAGTCCAATTCCAAGACCACCATGAGGCGGCATTCCATACTTATGAATCATTAAATAGGATTCAAATTCCTCGGGGTCTAAATCTTTATCTTTCATTTTCTGAACCTGATCTTCATAGCTGTGTATTCTTTGACCTCCAGTAGTGATTTCAAGTCCTCTGAAAAACAAGTCAAAGCTAAGTGCATAATCAGGATCTTCCTTGTCATCCATTGCATAGAAAGGACGTTTTGAAGAAGGAAAGTGGGTAATAAATACAAATTCGCTATTGTATTCTTTTTTAATATACTCGCTAATAGAAAGCTCTTCATCGGGGTCAAAGTCATAGTAATTTTTTATTTTATGGCCTGACTCCTTTAATATTGATTTAGCTTCCATAAAGGTTAGAGCTGGAATAACATCAATTTCCGGCAAATCTACGTTTAGCAGCTTAAGCTCTGGACTATAATTGGTCTTCAGCTCTTTCATAACTGCACGAAGCATGCTTGTTTCCATTGCCATTACATCATACATATCATCTATATATGCCATTTCAAAGTCCAAGCCGATATATTCATTTAGATGCCTTGATGTATTATGCTTTTCTGCTCTATAAACAGGAGCTATTTCAAAAACTCTGTCAAAAACACCTACCATTGTTTGTTTATAAAATTGGGGACTTTGGGCTAAAAATGCCTTGCTACCAAAATAATCCATTTTAAAAATATTGGCACCGCCTTCAGCTCCTGTTTTAACAATCTTTGGAGAATGTATTTCTGTAAAGCCGTTAGCAAGCATATGGTTTCTAAAGCCTGAAACAATTCCCTCCTGAAGCTTAAAAACAGCTCTTTGCCTATGGTTTCTCAATACATAGGGGCGATTTTCAAGATTGGTTTCCAAAGAAATATTCAATCCTTTTTTATTTATGCAAATTGGCATTTGAGCATAAGGGGTGGAGAGAACAGTAATGTAATTTATGTGCAGTTCAAAACCGTTGTCAGCCCTTTCATCAAGGCTGACAATTCCACTGACTTTAACAGTAGAATTTTCTTGAATAGAACCTAAATCAAAATCACATTTTAGAGGATCAAAAACACATTGAACCAAATACCTGCCAGTTCTAAGGATAATAAATGCAAAGCTTCCCATATCGCGGATTCGGTAAACAGAGCCGCTTAGTGTTAACTCAGAGCCATTTTGAACATTATCAGGACAAAAGGTTTTTAATGTGGAACTTTGTATTGATATCATAGACTATATACCTCCTTTACGTTTGTCTAATTCCTTTTGAAGGATTTCCTGTATTAATTTTGGGTTTCCTCTACCAGCTAAAGCCCTTGAACATTGACCCATTAAGAAGCCAAAGGTCTTTTCCTTGCCGCCAATAAATTCTTCCACTGCTTTCTCATTATTTGATAATATTTTTCTTACTGTTTCTTCAACCTCACTACTGTCATTTATAACTTTATATCCATTTTCAGATACAATGACCTCAGGCGTTTTGCCTGTATCAAACATCTCGGATAAAACTTTTTTGGAATTTGCAGAAGTTACTTCCTCGTTTTCAATCATTTTTATAAGTCTACCCAAAACATTTCCACTGAAAGGAATATCCTCTGGTGATAATTTTCTATCATTTAATATGCGGAGTACTTCAACAATTATAAAATTAGAGGCAGACTTGGGGTTCCCACATTCAGCAGCGGTACTTTCAAAAAAATCAGAAAGACTGACAGAGGTGAGAAGAAGTGCAGCATCTGTTTCGCTTAGACCAAAACCAGAGGTATATCGTTCAAATTTTTTGTCAGGTAGCTCAGGCATTTTATTTCTGATTGCTTCTATTTCTTCCTTTGAAAATGATATAGGTACAATGTCAGGCTCTGGAAAGTATCTGTAATCATGGGCATCTTCTTTACTTCTAAGAGACTTGCTCTCACCTTTATTGTCATCCCATCGTCTGGTTTCCTGTGTTATTATTATTCCTTCGTCAAGAAGCTCGGATTGTCTTTGAATTTCACTATCAATGGATCTTGCAATAGCTTTCAAAGAGTTTATATTTTTCATTTCAGTTCTTGTGCCAAGTTTATCTGTTCCATAGGGTCTAACCGATACATTAACATCCGCTCTGAGTGAGCCCTCTTCCATACGGCAATCGGATATACCCGAGTACAGCAGCATCAAACGAACCTTTTCCACAAATTCCTTTGCTTCTTCAGATGAGGATAAATCAGGTTTTGTAACAATTTCAATCAGTGGGACCCCACATCTATTGTAGTCTGCAAGACTGTACTTACCAAATCCGTCATGAAGCAGTTTGCCAGCATCTTCTTCTAAATGAATTCTCTCAATTCTTATGAATTTTTCACCGTCTGGTGTATTTATAGTAAGACCACCGTCTTTACATATAGGCAAATCAAATTGTGATATTTGATAAGCTTTAGGCAAATCAGGATAAAAATAATTTTTTCTATCTAACTTTGAAAATTCATTTATTTGGCAATTAAGTGCTATACCTGATTTTATTGTATATTCTACAGCTTTTTTATTAAGCACTGGAAGAGTTCCAGGCATTCCTGTACAAACAGGACAGCATCTTGTGTTTGGCTCTCCGCCAAAACTTACAGGACAGTCGCAAAATATTTTTGATTTTGTAGATAATTCACAATGTATTTCAAGACCTATAGTAGGTATATATTTCATGATAGTAGTGTTCATGCTTATATTTAGAATATTCTTTTAAATATTGCACGAACTCGGCCCTCCTTTTTTAGTTATTATGCTTCTAAAATGCTCTCGGCACTTAAACTGGTAGAGATTTGCTTTACCCATTCAGGGACTCAGCTTTAACATGTTCATACTATATAGCCGGTACTCTTAAATTTATTTTAAAATCAGCCTCAAAGGCTGCTGCTGCTTTAAATATCTCATGTTCTCCAAGGGTTTTGCCTGTAAAGGATAGACCAATTGGAAGTCCGTTAGTATCATAGCCACATGGAACAGATATTGATGGGAGTCCTGCAATATTTACGGCAACGGTATAAATATCAGCCAAATACATGGTTAATGGATCATCTGTATTTTGACCAAGCTTGAAAGCAGTTTCTGGAGCGGTAGGATGCAGAATAATATCGTATTTAGTAAAAGCATCCTCAAAGCCTTTACTTATTAGGGTTCTAAGCTTAAGAGCTTTTTTATAGTACGCATCATAATATCCAGAAGCAAGGGCGTAAGTTCCTAATAATATACGCCTTTTGACTTCCTTTCCAAAGCCCTCTGCTCTTGAACGACCTATTAAGTCTTGATAGTTTTTGCATTTATCAGCTCTATAGCCATATTTTACTCCGTCATATCTTGATAAATTTGAGCTTGCCTCAGCGGAAGACATTAAGTAGTATGCTTGAATAGCGTACTTTAGTGAGGGCATTGAAAATTCTTCAATTTTTGCACCAAGCTTTTCCAATGAGGCTATTGAATTATATAAAGAAGCTCTTACTTCGCTATTTAAACCTTCTGTCAGATATTCCTTGGGCAAACCGATTTTTAAATTCTTAATATCAATATTTTCTGAAACTGAAGAACTGTACAATGAAGGACTTTTATAGCTTAAAGAAGTTCCATCCTTTGCATCATGTCCTGTAATACTGTCTAATATTATTGCACAATCCTCCACAGTTTTCCCAATAGGACCAATTTGATCAAAGGAGGAAGCGAAGGCAATTAAACCATATCTTGAAACCAATCCATAGGTTGGCTTCATGCCAACTACGCCGCAAAAAGATGCTGGCTGTCTTACTGAGCCTCCTGTATCTGAGCCCAATGAACCAAGAGCTAGAGACGCTGATACTGAAGCGGCAGAGCCACCCGAAGAGCCACCAGGAACTCTGTCTAAATCAAAAGGATTTTTTGTGGTTTTAAAAGCAGAATTCTCAGTAGAACCACCCATAGCAAATTCATCTAAATTGGTTTTACCCAAAATAACGGCATTATGGGCAATAAGTTTATCTACAGCAGTGGCCGTATACGGAGCAGTAAAATCCTCTAACATTTTGGAAGCACAGGTTGTTTTTGTGCCTTCAATACAAATATTATCCTTTATGCTAAGTGGAATTCCGCAAAGAGCAGAGCTGTTACCACTATTAATTAATTTCTGTGCCTCCTGCGCCTGCTCGATAGCCTTATCCTCGCATATAGAAAGGTAAGAACCAACGTGGTTATCTAGGCTCTTAATTCTATCAAGGTACATATTAGTAAGCTCTACTGCACTAATTTGCTTAGTATCAAGAAGCTTTCTGCTATTGCTTATAGTTAGTTTCGTAATATCCATTGCGTATCCATGTCGTGCATTTCAAACAAAAACAGAATGATTGAAATAACATGGACTGGCACCTCCTCCGTATAAATTTAAACTTTCAATTCTAATAATTTAATCAATCATCTTTGGAATAGCAAAGCAATTGTCAATTCTATGTTTAGAGTTTGATAGAATTTTATTGCAATCAGAAGGTGTACCGGGAACATCTTCTCTCATATTATTTTTCATATGAGATATATGCTCGGTAGCATCTATATTATCAGTATCAATATCTTTAATGGCATCCATCAAACCAATGATATTCTCCATATCATTCGCAAGTGACTGCATCTCATCATTATCAAGTGAGAGTTTGGCAAGTGCTGATATATATTTTATATTAGAATTAGTCATGGTAACCTCCTACGCCCCATTTGGGCACAAAATAAACTGTTTCAAAAATTGTACCACTTCTTACAAAAATCACTTTTGGTTTTTGAGACTCGAAAACGCACCATGTTTGCACAAACTTTATTTTCGAGCTTATAACCTCCTAAGCTTACTTTTTGTATAAAAATTATTGTAAAACTATTTTGTGGAGAAACTCTCCATGTTATTAGAAATATTTATTATTTTTTTAACAAACTTCATTTAATATAAAATAAAAAAGCTGTACCAATAAAACATGTATAATGTTTATTGACACAGCGCCTTTGCTGCAAATCTTTAATTTACAATCATTATATTATACATCTTGCAAATTTGCAAGACTTTTTTAGTGTGAATTCATAAAAAAAATCTAGATTATGGATGTATTGTTGAATATACAAGGCTTGATTGCAGTTCGGCCTAAAAGGCTCCTAATATATAGAATTAATAAAAATGCAGGATTTAAAAATTAAAATTGCAAAAACCTCTTGACGAATTTAAAGATTCTTAGTAGAATAATAAATGAACATAGTTGCTGTTTTGTGAAAGCAGTTTAGTATCGTTAGATAACCAATCATTTATGGTTGGTGATAAAAATAATATCAAAGAACAATGGCGTTCTCAAGATCAAAATAATATATTTGGTCAAGAGTGCGCTTTTTTTGTATGGAAAATTATCCTATGCCTGCTGTACAAGAAATTATTATATCACCTTAGTGAATAGACATAAATAGGTATTAGATAGAATTTCCAAAGATTTTGTTTGTTTTATATGATTTTAATTCGAATGTAAAGGAAGTGAACGATATGTTATTAAAAGAGGGGCAAGTAAGAATACCATCAGGTTGTGCTATATCAGGAATATTCAGCAAGAGCGGAGGAAGTATCACAGGTGAAAACATTGTAAAATCAATAGCCGTAATGCATGATCGCTCAAATGGTTTAGGTGGAGGCTTCGCTGGATATGGTATTTATCCGGAATATAAGGATGCATATGCATTCCATGTTTTTTTTGAGAGTAATGAAGCTAGGGAGGATGCTGAAAGGTTCATAAATAGACACTTTGATGTTGTAAATTTGAGCAGGATTCCTACAAGAAAGCATCCTAGGATAACAGATGCACCGCTAATATGGAGATATTTTGTTTCTCCGCTGTATGGAAAATTGGAGGAAAGCCAGCTAGATGAAAAGGAATACGTAGCTAGATGTGTTTTGAAAATTAATACAAGAATTAAAGGTGCATATGTCTTCTCTAGCGGGAAAAATATGGGGGTATTCAAGGCTGTAGGCTTTCCGGAGGATGTTGGAGAGTTTTATAAACTTGAAGGCTATTCAGGCTATTGCTGGACAGCTCATGGCAGATATCCAACCAATACGCCTGGATGGTGGGGTGGAGCACATCCATTTTCACTTCTTGACTATACAATAGTACACAATGGTGAAATATCATCTTATGATGCAAACAGACGGTTCATGGAAATGTTCGGATATAAGTGCTCATTGCTTACAGATACAGAGGTTATAACTTATATATTTGATTACCTTAATAGAAGGCAGGGAATATCATTACAGGATTGTGCATCAATTATAGCAGCTCCTTTCTGGAGTGAAATAGACAAAATGCCTGAGGATATGAAGAAGAAATTTACAGCAATCAGAGACGTTTATGCAAGCCTTCTAATTACTGGGCCTTTCTCAATTATCTTGGGATACGAGGGTGGAATGATGGCACTAAATGATAGACTAAAGCTTCGTTCAATGGTTGCAGCAGAGAAGGATGATTTACTTTTAGTAGCTAGTGAAGAAAGTGCAATTAGGGTTATTTATCCTGAGGTGGACAGAATATGGAGCCCTAAAGGTGGAGAACCGGTAATTGCAACACTTGCAGGGGGTGAAGGCTAATGGGAATAAATTTATATGCACCTCAATATGAGGTTAATAGAGATCAAAATAAATGTATTAAATGTAAAGTATGTATGCGTCAGTGTGCAAATGAAGTACACAGCTATGATGATGAATTAAATATAATGGTAGCTGATGAAAGTAAATGCGTTGATTGTCAAAGATGCGTGACATTATGTCCAACACGAGCACTGCGTATAACTAAGTATAAAAATGAATTTAAAGAAAATGCAAACTGGACAGATAAGACTATTACAGAGATTTACAAGCAAGCAGATACAGGTGGTGTGCTTTTATCATCGATGGGTAATCCTGTGCCGTATCCTATTTATTGGGATAAATTGCTTATAAATGCTAGCCAGGTAACTAATCCATCCATTGATCCGCTAAGAGAACCAATGGAAACAAGAGTTCAATTAGGAGCAAAGCCTGAAAAGTTGGAATTCGATAATGAAGGAAAGCTAAAGACAAAATTGCCTCCTAGACTAAAAATTAATGTGCCAATAATGTTTTCAGCAATGTCTTATGGCTCTATAAGCAGAAACGCGCATGAAAGCCTTGCCAGAGCAGCTGAAGAGCTGGGTACATTCTATAATACCGGTGAAGGCGGACTAAATGAAGAATTCTATAAATATGGTAACAACACTATAGTTCAGGTTGCATCAGGTAGATTTGGAGTTCATTCAGGATATCTTAATACAGGGGCAGCCATTGAAATAAAAATGGGGCAAGGGGCAAAACCTGGAATTGGCGGACATTTACCGGGAGAAAAGGTTGGAGAAGATGTTTCAAAAACCAGAATGATTCCTATTGGTAGTGATGCAATTTCACCTGCGCCTCACCATGATATCTATTCTATAGAAGATTTAAGGCAGCTTGTTTTTTCATTGAAAGAGGCAACTGCATATACTAAGCCAATAATAGTAAAGATAGCTGCTGTTCACAATGTTGCGGCAATAGCTTCAGGTATTGCGCGTTCAGGAGCAGATATTATTGCTATTGACGGTTATAGAGGCGGTACAGGTGCTGCGCCTACAAGAATAAGAGACAATGTTGGTATTCCAATTGAGTTGGCACTGGCATCTGTAGATCAAAGGCTTAGAGATGAAGGAATAAGAAATAATATATCGTTAGTTGTAGCAGGAAGTATAAGAAACAGTGGAGATATTATTAAAGCTATAGCACTAGGAGCAGATGCGGTATATATTGGAACCTCAGCATTAATTGCACTAGGCTGTCATGTTTGCAGATCCTGTCATGGCGGTAAATGCAATTGGGGAATAGCTACTCAGAGACCTGACTTAGTTAAGAGATTAAACCCAGATATAGGCTATAAGCGTTTGGTAAACCTTATTCATGCTTGGGATCATGAAATAAAAGAAATGCTTGGCGGTATGGGAATTAATGCTATTGAGAGTTTGAAGGGCAACCGCTTGATGCTAAGAGGTATAGGATTAAGCCAAAAGGAGCTTGAAATACTGGGTGTTATGCATGCTGGCGAATAGCTCGAATATAGAGTTAGTACGAAAATAGTGCTTATTTGAGCCTCAAAAACTACAAGTGGTTTTTGCAAGTAGTAGTGATGTATGCAAAATAAAAACACACTATAAACCAGCAAATGGTTATCCACGATAGTTTCACTTTAATTTTTGCCCAAAGTGGGCGTGGGAGGTTAGTATGAAAAAAATATATGTTAATGAGGATAGATGTTTAGGCTGCCATCTTTGCGAGTATTATTGTGCTTTTGCTCATAGTGGTGCAAAGGATATGGTAAAAGCATTCTCTGGGGAAGCAAAGCCGCAGCCAAGATTAACTATAGAAGAAGGAGACAGTATTAATTTTGCAGTTTCCTGCAGACATTGTGAAGTGCCTCTTTGCGTGAAATCCTGTATTACAGGTGCAATGCAAAAGGATGAAAATGGTATGGTTTATGTTGATGAATCAAGATGTGTAGGTTGCTATACCTGTATTCTTGTCTGCCCGTATGGTGCTGTACTGCCAGGTAAGGAAAAGGCAATTAAAAAATGTGACCTTTGCATGGAAAACGGTAAGCCTGCATGTGCAGAAAACTGTCCGAATTTAGCTATTGTATATGAGGAAAGGGAGTGATTACATTGAATTATGTTATAATTGGCAATTCAGCTGCCGCAATTGGCTGTGTTAGTGGTATTCGAACCATTGATAAAGAATCACAGATTACTTTAATTTCAGATGAACCGCACTTTACTTACTCACGACCACTTATATCCTATTGGCTAAAAGGTAAAGTAGATGATGAAAAAATGTATTATCGAAATAGTGACTTTTATGAGAAAAATAATTGTAATACCATACTTGGGAAAAAGGTAATAACAATAGATTCTGCAGCAAAGCTTGTGGTTTTAGAGGATGACAGCTATGTTAAATACGATAAGCTATTGGTGGCAACTGGTTCATCTCCATTTGTTCCACCAGTTGAAGGCTTAAATGAAGCAAGCAATACATTTACCTTTATGAAATGGGACAGCGTAAAAGGTGTCAAATCAGCTGTAAAGAGTGATTCAAAGGTGGTAATAATGGGGGCTGGTTTGATTGGGCTTAAAGCAGCTGAAGGGCTTCATGAGATATGTGAGGATATTACCGTTGTTGATATGGCAGATAGAATACTTCCTAGCATCCTTGACAAAAAAGGTGCGGACTTTGTTCAAAGGCATATTGAAAAGTATAACATAAAATTTATATTAAATGATGCGGCTCAATCAGTTACCAATAATTCTGTTTCCTTAAAGTCAGGTCAAACATTAGACTATGATGTGCTAATTGTAGCAGTTGGTGTAAGGCCCAATACTGAGCTTGTAAAAAATGCAGGTGGAAATGTTAACAGGGGAATTGTAACTGATAACAAACAGGAAACCTCATTAAAGGATATTTATGCTGCAGGAGACTGTACTGAAAGCTTTGACATATGCACAGAACAAAATAAGATACTTGCACTTTTGCCAAATGCATATATGCAGGGTGAAATTGCCGGAATAAATATGGCTGGCGGAGATAAAGAATTTGATACAGCAATGCCAATGAATGCAATAGGCTTCTTTGGGCTTCATATGATAACAGCAGGCAGTATGGAAGGCGAATGTGCTGAAGCAATTGATGAGAGTAATTATAAGAAAATGTTTTTTGCAGATAATTTACTTAAAGGATATATCTTGATTGGTGAAATAAGCAGAGCGGGAATATACACTTCACTTATAAGAGAAAAAATACATTTGGAAGAGATAGACATTAATTTGTTAAAAAATAGTCCACAGCTCTTAGTGTTTAATAAAAATACACGAAAGGCAAAGCTGGGATAGCTAAGTTATAGCTTTTTGGCAAATGTGTGATTAAATCACGCAGATAGGAGGTATAAAATGAGAATAACTGTTGGCAACACATACTATACTGAAATAAATGAGCAGATAAGAAATACTGCTGATACTGATATAATTTTAGATGAAGTTTATGGTCAAAGATATATAGGGTGCGGTGTTAGCGGCAAAAAAATAACAGTTAACGGTACTCCCGGAAATGCTTTAGGAGCATATATGAATGGTGCAGATATAATAGTGAACGGAAATGCCCAGGATGCTACGGGAGACACTATGAATGACGGCTCTATTATTATTCACGGTAATTGCGGTGATACTACTGGATATGGTATGCGCGGTGGGAAAATACTAATTAAGGGCAATGCTGGTTACCGAGTTGGAATACACATAAAAGAATATAGAGAACAAAAGCCAGTAGTTATAGTTGGAGGTAAAACCGGTGATTTCCTTGGAGAATATCTTGCTGGTGGTATAGTAATTGTACTGGGTATTGGAGTCGATGGAGTTCCTGTTGGAAACTATTGCGGAACAGGTATGCACGGAGGGGTTATTTACTTAAGATGTGATGATGCTCCGGCTGGATTGCCTCCTCAGGTCAGTGTTGAAACTGCTACAGATGATGATAAAAAGACCATTGAAGGTCATATTGCAGAATTTTGTGATAACTTTGGATACGATAAGAATGAATTACTAAAAAGTAATTTTATTAAGTTGACTGCCAATACCAAAAATCCATATAAGCAGTTGTATACACATAACTAAAACTAGTATAAAATTGTAATAAAAACATATTTTTTAATGTGTTAAATTCTCAGGTGATTTAACTATATTAACTAGAAAACTAAAACTATCAGCCGATAGCAATTGTTTTTTGCATTATCAGTTAAAAGGTTAATGTGAAATAAAACTGGGAAAAATGAGAATAATTATAACGAGGCAAGAAAATGTCCCCACTTCTATAAGTGGCGGGTACTGCTTTGGTTTTGGGGCGGAGAGAATATTTACCGCCTCGCCTACACGCCGCGGTTGTAATGAAAATATTCTACAATCGAAAAATTTCATTTTGAATCTAGGCGTTATAGACAGGTTCTATTCTTAAACACATTAAAGATAGGAAGGGTGAGAAGGATGGCTTCAAAAAATGATATATTGAAATTTATTGAACAAAATGATGTGAAGTTTGTAAGATTACAGTTTACAGATATTTTGGGTAGATTAAAAAATATTGCAATAACTGAACAACAGGTTGAGAGAGCTCTTGAAGAAGGAATCATCTTTGATGCATCTGCAATAGCTGGATTTTCTGAAGTAGAATTATCGGATATGACTTTGCTCCCAGATATTAACACGTTTACTATTATTCCCTGGAGACCTCAGCATGGAAAAGTTGCAAGATTTATTTGCGATATAAAAAATTATGATGGAACTCAGTTTATAGGTGATCCTAGATATATTTTAAAAAAGTCTGAGGAAAAAGCCAGAAAACTTGGATATACCTTTAATGTAGGACCGGAGTGTGAATTTTTCTTGTTTCAGACTGATTCAGAGGGAAGACCTACCGCCAAAACTCATGATTCTGCCAGCTATTGTGATCTTGCACCTATGGATTTGGGTGAAAATTGCAGAAGAGAAATATGCATGGTGCTTGAAGAAATGGGCTTTGAAATTGAGGCATTACACCATGAGAATGCTGCTGGTCAGCATGAGATAGATTTCAAATATAGTGATGTTTTGACTGCGGCAGATAGAATAATGACCTTTAGAATGGTAGTAAAAACTATTGCTCAGAGGAATGGATTGCACGCAACATTTATGCCAAAACCAATTTTTAATGACTTTGGATCAGGAATGCATATAAATATGTCGCTTTCAAAAGAAGGAAAGAATTTATTTAATCCAGGTAATAGTAGTATGGATATTTCTGATGTAGCAAAAATGTTTGGTGCAGGAATTCTCAAGCATATAAATGGTATTACTGCTGTAGCTAATCCGTTAGTAAACTCTTACAAGAGATTTGTCCCTAGGTTTGAAGCTCCTGTTCACATTGCTTGGTCACATATGAACAGAAGTCCATTGTTAAGAGTGCCTGCACCTAAGGGTGATGCCACCAGACTTGAGTTGAGAAGTCCGGATTCTTCCTGTAATCCATATCTTACATTAGCACTTGTATTAGAGGCTGGACTGGATGGTTTACAAAAGCAAATGGAAATTCCGTCGCCTGTTGATATAAATACTTATAATCTTACACCTGAAAAAGAAAAAGAGCTTGGTATTCAGAGATTACCTTCTAACCTTTTATTGGCAATAGAAGAAATGAAAAAAGACTCATATATTAAAGAAGTATTAGGAGATCACATTTATAGCAAATATATTGCAGCGAAGGAAGCAGAGTGGGCTGCATATAATAATCATGTTCACCAATGGGAAATAGACAATTATCTAACTGCATTTTAATTATAAAAACTGTATTGTAACAAAGAAAGAGTATAAATATTTAAAATTAGCTTTTCAGATGTAGAAAGCCACAAACACTTCAAATTATTGAGGCTAGATTGGCGCACTACAGCACTGGATAACGGTTTTTAGTTTCTATTTTAGTTGAAACTGTTCAGAATGGATTGTAACGAGGCAAGAAAATGTCCCCCCCCCCCACTTTTATAAGTGGCAGGTACCGCTATGGTTATCGGCGGTGAAAATATCTACTGCCTCGCCTACACGCTGCTGATGTAATAAAATTTTTCTACAATCGAAAAATTTCATTGGAATCTAGGCGTTATAAATTCCACCTGAAACCAAGAACTCTGTTTATAGCTGATTTAATGTAACATGTTTGTGCTCAAATGGAGGTGATTGCCAGTGGATGCAAGGGGGGTTTTTATAGTATGCAGTAAGCCAGAAATGATAAAAGAGCTAAGGACATTAATGTTGCAACAAGGATACTCGTCGGCTGAGTATGCATTATCTGCAAATGAGGCAAGACGTAAGCTTGATTTTTTTGAACCTGGGCTTATACTGGTAAATGCACCATTGCAGGACGAATTAGGTATTGAACTGATTCTAGATATTGCTGATAAGACTGATGCAGGTATAATAGTTCTTTCCAGACATGAGCATTTGGCAGAAATGCAGTATAGTCTTGAAAAAGTAGGCGCATTAGTGCTTCCAAAACCTATTAGCAGGACTATATTAATTCAGACAGCTAGATTTGCATCTCAGTCAAGAAAATCTATAAAGGGCTTAAAACTTCAAAATAACGATTTGGAAAAACGTATGCAAGACAGAAAAATTATTGAGAAGGCAAAATGGATTCTTGTTGACAAAATGAATATGACTGAACCTCAGGCTCATAGATATATTCAAAAGAGAGCAATGGACTTACGTGTACCTCAGATAAAGGTAGCGGAGGATATATTTAATAACTTTTAGCTTCTAACCCAAGTTTCATTGATAGATTTGGAACACTACAATTTCAACTTGAAAAATATTTTGAATTAAATTCAGTAATCAGCTTTATATAAATTGTTGGTTTCTAGTAATAATTAAATAACGACAAAACAGTTGTATCAGCAACAACTTGTTTTTATATTCACAATGGCGTGTTTAAGAGAGAAATTGTCTTTTAAACACGCTTGTTTTATTTTACTATGTATTTGGGATACAACAGAGACTTTAGGTTGAGCCTTAATAGCATATATATGTAGTGTTTTAACATTTTCCATATTAGGTGAACCTAAACTACTATTCTAGATGCGTAAGCTTTAGGCGAAATTTATTCTGGAAAACTATTTTATATCTCTGCGTTAAGTGAAACTATACTTTCCTGTTAAAAACTAGTACAAAATTAATTTGAAAATACGCTATTAGATTTAAACTACGTGCAGCTGATTTACATTATTTTTATCTGAAATAAAGCTGGCACAAGTTTCATACAGCTATAATTTATCAAGGCTTGCCTGATAATTATTCTTAAAAAAATAAATGATATAACTTTTAAATAATAGAATGGGGGTTTTTATTGTGGGAACAATTAACACAGGTGATACAGCGTTTGTAATTATATCGACAGCACTTGTATTTTTAATGACACCAGGTCTGGCATTATTTTATGGAGGAATGGTAAAACGAAAGAATGTACTCAGTACTATAATGTCATCATTTTTTATATGCGGGTTGGCTTCTGTTCTTTGGGTAGCGGTAGGTTATTCGCTTTCGTTCGGCAAAGATATTGGAGGGATTATTGGAAGTTTGGATTGGGCTTTTTTTAATGGTGTTACTGGTGAGGCAAATGCAAGCTACGCAGCAACAATACCACATACATTATTTGCAGCTTTTCAGATGATGTTTGCAATAATAACACCTGCATTAATCACAGGTGCTTTAGTTGAAAGAATGAAGTTTTCAACATTATTTGTTTTTATTGGTTTGTGGTCAATAATTGTATATTATCCGATGGCTCATATGGTTTGGGCAGAGGGTGGATTATTGAGAAATCTTGGGGCTATAGACTTTGCTGGAGGTAATGTTGTTCATATAAGTTCGGGTGTATCAGCAGTTGTGGCTTCAATAATTCTTGGAAAAAGAAAAGGCTATGGGATTACCTCGAGTCAGCCTCATAATATACCGTTAGTATTTATTGGTGCAGCTTTATTATGGTTTGGATGGTTTGGATTTAATGCAGGCAGTGCATTAGGGAGCGGGGAGCTTGCAGTTCATGCTCTGTTAACCACTAATACCTCTGCTGCAACAGCTTTGCTCTCGTGGATGCTGGTTGAAAAAATTACGAGAGGGAAACCGACTATGCTAGGTGCGGCAACGGGTGCAGTGGTTGGATTGGTTGCAATTACTCCTGGTGCAGGCTTTGTACCAATATGGGCATCGTTAATTATAGGTGCTGCCGTCAGCCCAATTTGTTACTTCGCTATGAGTGTTATAAAGCCAAAGTTTGGTTATGATGACGCTTTAGATGCTTTTGGATGCCATGGCATAGGAGGTATTTGGGGAGGAATTGCAACAGGAATATTTGCGAAAAACTCTATTAACCCTGTAGCACAGTGGGATGGTTTGATATTTGGCGAGACAAGATTGTTTATTGCACAGATTATAAGTATCGGAGTAACAATAGCACTTGCAATAGTAGGAACAGCCATTATTATGTGGGTACTTAAGCTTGTAACAAAAGAAATTAGAGTAATGCCAAGAGAAGAATCGGAAGGACTTGATATTTCACAGCATGGTGAGTCGGCATATCCTTCCTTTACAGGAATGGATTAACTAATATTAACTATAAAAACTAAATGTTTTTAGGTAAAGGGAATTAATTCAGAAAGCCATTAAAAAAATGCGCTAAGAAGTTTGCATATTTAAATTATAGCTTCTTCTTTAGCAGATAGAGGAGGTTTGTCAATATGAGGAAGATTGAGGCAATTGTTAGGCCTTGCAAGCTTGAGGAGCTAAAGGAAGCATTGCTTGCAATTGATTTAGACGGTATAACTATAAGTCAGGTTATGGGTGCCGGAAAACAGTTGGGTTGGAAGGAATTTTACAGAGGGAATGAAATAGCGCTTAATGTGCTACCTAAAGTAAAATTGGAATTGGTATCAACAGATGATAAGGTTGAATTAATAATTGATACAATTATGAAATATTCTCAGACAGGAGAACTGGGTGACGGGAAAATATTTATATATGATTTGCAGGATTGCATACGTATACGTACTGGTGAAAGAGGGAATGCGGCAATTTAAAACAATACAATCGTGTTTATTTTAACTTAATGTGTCTGTAAAGTTAACAATAAATGGATTGTTCTAAAATGAGAGAATCCCTTTCGGTGCTTAGTGAAACTTCATGGTATAAATTTCTAAATGGATATGGTTGTTAAGTAATTAGAATAAAATTTGCAAATATGTGATAAATTATTATTGGTCGAAACTTCTTCTTAGGTTGAAGGTTTCGACCAATATCACTTTCGCTATGAATTTTTCATAGCAAGAACTAATTCTCTAAGAATCTTGCAAGCTACAGCAGTTGAAGAACCACTTTGATCATAATGAGGCGAAAGCTCTACAATGTCTGCTCCGATAATGTTTAACTTTGAAACAGCCTTTAAAGCATTAACAAGCTCAAGGAAGCTTACGCCGCCAGCTTCTGGAGTTCCTGTACCTGGAAATATTGATGGGTCCAAAACATCTAGGTCAATTGTAAGATAGACTGGTAAGGTTCCGATAGTATTGATAGCATTATTTAAAGAGTCAAAATTATGCAGGCACATGTTAGTATGGCCTTCCTTTGACCAATAGAATTCTTCTCTGGTACCACTTCGAATTCCATATTGCCATATCCGATTATCACCAAGTATATCCCAAGCGCGTCTTATAACTGAAGAATGTGAGAGTGCTTCACCAAGGTAATCCTCACGAAGATCTGTATGTGCATCAAAATGCAGTATATGAAGGTTTGGATATTTTTTAGCTGCTTGCTTGATAACTGGCAAGGAAACAAGATGCTCTCCGCCAATCATTAAGGGCATTTTACAGTTGTCAAAGATATGCCCAGAAGTTTCTGATATCATTTCCAAGGCACGTTTCGGTGAACCAAAGGGCAGATCTAAATCACCATAATCATTTATTGAATAATCTGTTATATCATCATCAAAATAAGGGCTGTAGGTTTCTATGCCGATGGAATCCATTCTCATAATGGAAGGTGCAAATCTTGTTCCTGGTCTGAAGGTAGTTGTTCCATCATATGGAGCTCCAAAGATTACAATATCAGATGAGTCAAAGTCACTGTCGCAGCCTAGAAACTTGGTTGACAAAATATTTTTGTTCATTTATAAATCTCCTCTAAAGAGATAGCAGTATTAATACTTGTATCTCTATATTTTTGAATGTTTTAAATATAATTTTATCATTTATATCTAAAATTTCAATGCTGAGTGGATATTTTTTGACAATAAAGAAGAGTTGTTTTAAGCTAATAATAAAAATATTGGACTAATAAACTTATATTGTAAAGTGCAAGTCTACTTGACTCAAATTGCAAAAACTTTAGAAAATCTGCTTTATAGCATATTAATATAGGTTAAATTATGATATAATATGGATATGTTTAGGAACAGTTTAGCTGAGGCAAAAACTTTAATTAATTATATAAGCCAAAGGATGTTTTTTATGTGCAAAAACAGTAATTATTGAACTTTTATTGTGTATGTTTTGCTTATAGACTGGTAAACATTACAGAGTATTCCAATTTGATTTTATGCCCTTTGTGGGCGTGGGAGGTTAATATGAGATTTACAAAGATGCAAGGATTAGGCAATGATTATATATATGTTGATTGTACGAGAAATATAATAGATAATCCTTCTGAAGTAGCAAAGAAAGTAAGCGACAGGCATTTTGGAATTGGTTCAGACGGGCTAGTTCTTATTTTACCTTCTGATAAGGCTGATTTCCGAATGAGAATGTTTAACTCAGATGGTTCTGAGGCTGAAATGTGCGGCAACGCAATACGTTGTGTAGGCAAATATGTTTTTGATAATAAGCTTACAGATAAAATAAACATTACAATCGAGACACTTGCGGGTATTAAGGTATTGGAATTGAAAATTGAAGAAGGCAAAGTCACTTTAGTCAGAGTTGATATGGGTGAACCTATTTTGACTCCAAAAGAAATACCAGTAGAAGGAGACAAAGATAGATTTATTGCTGAACCCATTGAAATTGATGGTCAGATATATAAGGTTACAGCTGTTTCAATGGGTAACCCCCATGCAATATCATATGTGGAAGATGTTGAGAACTTCCCTCTATACCAAGTGGGACCTAAAATGGAAACCCATAAGCTATTTCCGAGGAAAGTAAATGCAGAGTTTGTTCAACTAATAGATAAATCAACACTTAAAATGAGGGTTTGGGAAAGAGGTGCAGGAGAAACTCTTGCTTGCGGAACAGGAGCCTGTGCCACACTTGTTGCATCTGTGCTTAATGGAGTATCAGAGAGAGTTGCAACAATAAAGCTGCTTGGCGGAGATTTGTTTATAGAATGGTCAGACAAGGATAATCATGTATATATGACTGGGCCGGCAGAGAAAGTATTTGATGGTGAGATAGAGCTTTAAAATAGAAGCTATTATTTTTAAGTATATTATATTTTAAGAGTAAAGAGAGGAATAAAAAAATGACATTTGTAAATGAAAATCATTTAAAATTACCCGGTAATTATTTATTTGCTGAGATTGGTAAAAGGGTTGCGGCTTTTAAAGAGCAGAATCCTACTGCAGACATTATACGACTAGGAATTGGAGATGTCACACGACCTCTTCCAATGGCTTGTATCGATGCAATGCATAAAGCAGTAGATGATATGTCCAGGGTAGAAACCTTCAAAGGATATCCTGAATATGAGGGATATGACTTTTTGATAAATAAAATTATAGAATGTGATTATAAGAGACGCGGAATTAGTATTGGAATTGATGAAGTTTTTGTAAGTGATGGAGCTAAAAGTGATACGGCAAATATACAGGAGATATTTGGACTAAATATCAGAATAGCTGTAACTGATCCAGTATATCCGGTTTATGTTGACAGTAACGTTATGGCAGGAAGAACGGGAGAATACCAAGATGGTAAATGGAGTAATGTTACTTATTTGCCGTGTACTGCTGAAAATAATTTTATTCCTGAATTGCCCAAAGAAAAGGTTGATTTAATATATTTGTGTCTGCCTAATAATCCCACAGGAACTACTTTAACAAAAGAGCAACTCAAAGTATGGGTTGATTATGCGGCAAAGAACAAATCTATAATTCTATTTGACTCTGCATATGAAGCTTTTATTACCCAAGAAGAGGTTCCTCACAGCATTTATGAAATAGAAGGTGCAAAAGAAGTGGCAATAGAGTTTAGGAGCTATTCAAAAACAGCTGGATTTACTGGAACTAGATGTGCATATGTTGTAATTCCAAAAGAACTTAAGGCTTATACTTCAGAGGGTCAAGAGGTTGGCTTGAACAGATTGTGGTATAGAAGGCAAGCTACTAAGTTTAACGGAGTTTCCTATATTGTTCAGCGTGGTGCTGAAGCAATTTACTCAGAAGAAGGGCAAAAGCAGGTTAAAGAAACTATCTCATATTATCTAAATAATGCTGCAATTATTAAAAATGGTCTTGAAAGTATTGGAATTAGGGTATACGGAGGAGTTAATGCACCATATATATGGATGAGAACTCCAAATGGAATGGATTCATGGGAGTTTTTTGATAAACTATTATCTGAAGCAAATATTGTGGGAACTCCAGGGGTTGGCTTTGGACCGAGTGGACAGGGGTATTTCAGGCTCACCGCATTTGGTAATTTGGAAAATACATTAGCAGCTGTAGAGAGGTTTAAAACAAGGCTGAAAATATAGTTTGATGTATGCCTACTCAAATACTCGGCTTTTATATGTGCTAGCAAAGGTTGTTGCTATACTGGATATAGAGTTTTAAGCTTAACGTGGAGTCCGATTTATAATTATGTAAATTATTTTGCAACTTTCCTAAATGAAAATTGTAGGTGATTAAACTTATCAATAAAAGTTGGGTTAGTTACTGATATTAAATTTATTTTTTTGGTAAAGCCTGCTTTTATTATCGAGCATGGCTTTATTTTTATAATAAATTAAATGGTTTTAGGCACTAGCACAAAGCCTTTAATTATATCAGACAATAGCTATGTTCAATTATATTTTATTATAAAATATTTCTATGGTATAATAAACATTAACTCAAGTATACAAATTATGTTAAATGGTCAATATAGGGGTGTGCAAAATTGGGTTAGAAATAATTGAATGAATTTAGTAGGTAAAAAAGCTTGCAATGAATATGAGGATTTTAGTATTAGTAAAATAACAAAAATAATATTCATATATGTTTGCAATTTTTTCAGCAAGCTCTAAGTTTTTTTGTTGAAAAACCGACATGATGTCGGTTTTAGCACACTATAAGCCATGAATGGTGAATGTGGAAAGGCGGCTAAAATGCTGAGAATGAACAATGCTAGCTAATTCAAGCAATTATTTTGGCAAAAAACTATTGATAGGTTAGAACGCCGATAGATTTTTTGTGTGTAAAGTTAATTAATGATATTAAAGCCAAAACATATTATAGATTGTTCACTGATGAATCAATACAGAATAGTAATATTAGTTTGAAAGAGGAGATACAAAGATCATTTCTTTTATGCTATTTTGTAAAAATGTGAGGTGGGGACATAAGAATGATATCACAAGTTATTTTTGACTTAGATGGTACACTGGTTAATTCTCTTGATATTTTTATTAAAGTAGGGAATCAAATGGCTGAAAAATACGGCTATCAACCATTAAGTGAAGAAAGTATAAAAGAACTTTTAAAGCTGCCTATGAAAAAGAGGATTGAAGTTTTAAAAATACCTAAATTTAAGCTTCCCAAAATTGGGTTGGAAGCTTTACGAAAGTTTAATGAATATGCAGCACAGGTTGAACCTATTGATGGAATTAGAGAACTGCTAGAACTGCTTAATGATAAGGGTTACAAATTAAATATAGTGTCATCAAATTCACTGGATAATATCAATGCTTTTTTAGAAGCAAATCAAATAGAGCTATTTGAAAATATACAATCTTCAAGAGGCCTTTTTGATAAGCATGTTACTATTAACAGATTAATTTCAAAATTAGGTGTAAAAAAAGATGAGGTAATATATGTTGGTGATGAATATCGGGATATTGAAGCCTGCAAAAAAATAGGTATAAAGGTCATCTCGGTATTATGGGGATTTGATCCTAAAGAGCTGCTAGAAAAAGCGGAGCCGGATTTTATAGTATCTAAACCAAATGATATTTCACAGATTATTATGAATATTAAATAATATAAGAATGGGGAAACGAAATAAAATGTTACTTGCAGACGAGTGGAAGGATTATGAATTAATTGAGACAGGAGATGGCGAAAAGCTTGAAAGATGGGGAGACATTATACTAAGAAGACCTGATCCACAAATTATATGGCCCATTAATGACAAAAAAATATGGAATAGAGCTGATGCTCAGTACCATAGAAGTCAGAGTGGAGGAGGAAACTGGGATTACAAGAGAAAGCTTCCCAATCGTTGGACTATAGGTTTTGAAGAATTAAAATTCTATATTGAACCAACAGGATTTAAGCACACAGGATTATTTCCGGAGCAGGCTGTAAATTGGAAATGGATGATTAACAACATACAAAAAGCTAATAGACCTATAAAAGTTTTAAACCTCTTTGCTTACACAGGTGGAGCTACAGTTGCTGCTGCTTATGCTGGGGCAGAAGTATGCCATGTTGATGCGTCAAAAGGAATGGTGGGCTGGGCAAAAGAAAATGTAGCTCTTTCAGGTTTGGCAGATAGACCAGTGAGATTTATTGTAGATGACTGCATGAAGTTTGTTCAAAGGGAAATTCGTAGAGGGAAAAAATATGATGGTATTATAATGGATCCGCCATCTTATGGTAGAGGTCCCAATGGTGAAATATGGAAGATTGAAGACTCTCTATATAGCTTTGTTGAACAATGTATGGGCGTGCTTTCAGACAACCCATTATTTTTCTTGATAAATTCTTATACAACAGGATTTTCTCCTACAGTGCTTAGCAATATTTTAAGACAAACTATAGGAAGTCGTCATAAAGGTACTCATAGCTGTGGAGAGGTGGGAATTCCTGTTAGTAATTCAGGCTTAGTGCTTCCATGTGGTATATATGGAAGGTGGGAAAACATGTGAAGCCAAAGATAATTTATGAAGACAATCATTTGCTTGTTGTTGAAAAGCCTGTAAACATACCAGTGCAGGGAGACAATACAAATGATTTAGATATGTTAAATATATTAAAACAGGATTTGAAAGAAAGATATAATAAACCTGGAGAGGTTTATCTTGGTCTTGTTCACAGGCTTGACAGACCGGTAGGCGGCTTAATGGTTTTTGCAAAAACATCAAAGGCAGCATCCAGACTTTCTGACCAAATACGAACAAGAATATTTAAAAAGACATATCTTGCTATTGTAAGAGGAGTCCCAAAGGAGCGAAAATGTACTTTGAGGGACTATCTTTTAAAAGATAACTCGAAGAATATGGTTTCTGTAGTGAGAGAAGGTACTAAAGATTCAAAAGAGGCAATTCTTGATTATGAGGTTCTTAGGTCACAGGGTGATTTGAGTTTGTTGCAAATTCAACTTCATACAGGAAGACCTCATCAAATAAGAGTGCAGCTATCCAATGCCGGGTATACCTTGTTTGGGGATCAAAGATATGGTGCTAATGTAAATAAACCAGGACAACAAATAGCACTTTGGGCTTATTTGGTTACTTTTTTGCATCCAACCAAAAAAGAAGAGATGACTTTTACTTGTGAAGCACCAAAAGTTGAGCCATGGATACAGTTTTGCTAATATAGGTAGAGTTATAAACTCTACTTTCTCACAGAAAAATGTATAGGTGTAGAAAACTTTTCATTGATAAGTTTCCTGCACCTATAATTATTTACTGCAAAAATTGAGTTGCTATTAAAATAGCCTTTCTCATATTTTAGAAAGTTTTGTTGAAAAAAGGTGGCTTGTTGAGAGTAAGCATTAAAAAAGGGAGTGTCGCTTCCATGCTTTTATAGCATAGAAGAAACGGCACTCCCTTTAAATATTAGTATTTAAAATTAGTATGCAACACCTTGTGAGTACATTGCATCAGCAACCTTTAAGAAGCCTGCGATGTTTGCACCAGCAACAAGATTATCTTCAAAACCATATTCTTTTGCAGCTGCGCTAGCATTTTTGTAGATGTTAACCATTATGTCTTTTAACTTAGCATCAACTTCTTCAAATGTCCATGAATAACGCATGCTGTTCTGGCACATTTCAAGAGCTGAAGTAGCAACACCACCTGCATTTGCAGCTTTAGCAGGTCCATATATAACCTTGTTCTTTAAATATACATCAACAGCGCCTGGAGTTGATGGCATATTTGCACCTTCACCAACTGCATAACAGCCGTTAGCAACTAACATTTTTGCAGATGCTTCGTCAATTTCGTTTTGTGTAGCTGAAGGAAGAGCGATATCACACTTGATGCTCCAAATACCTGAGCAACCTTCAGTATATGTTGCATTCTTGTGAATATTAACATATTCGCTGATACGTTTTCTTTCAACTTCTTTTAATTGTTTAACTGTATCAAGTTTAATTCCGTCTGGATCGTAGATATATCCATTTGAATCACTTAATGCAACAACTTTTCCGCCTAATTCAGTTGCTTTTTCAGTAGCATATATTGCAACGTTACCTGAACCAGAAATAACAACTGTAGCACCTTTGAATGATTTACCCTTTGCTTTCAAAGCTTCATCCATGAAGTAGCAGAGACCGTAACCTGTAGCTTCAGTTCTTGCTAAGCTACCTCCCCAAGTAAGACCTTTACCAGTTAAAACACCAGTAAATTCGTTTCTAAGTCTCTTGTATTGACCATACATAAATCCGATTTCTCTAGCACCTGTTCCGATATCTCCAGCAGGAACGTCTGTATCAGCACCGATATGCTTTGATAATTCTGTCATAAAGCTTTGGCAGAATCTCATTACTTCTCCGTCTGATTTGCCCTTAGGATCGAAATCACTACCACCTTTACCGCCGCCTATTGGAAGACCAGTAAGTGAGTTCTTGAATATTTGTTCGAAACCAAGGAATTTAAGAATACTTGCGTTAACTGAAGGATGAAGTCTTAAACCACCCTTGTAAGGACCAATTGCACTGTTGAATTGAATTCTAAATCCACGATTTACCTGTACTTTGCCGTTATCATCAACCCATGGTACTCTGAAGAGAATTTGTCTTTCAGGTTCAACGATTCTGTCAAATATTCCTGCTGCAACCCATTCTGGGTGCTTTTCAGCAACAACTTCTAAAGAATCAAGAACTTCTTCTACTGCTTGATGGAATTCTGGTTCGTTAGGATTTCTCTTTTTAACTTGATCCATAATACTTTGTAGAATTTTCATTTAAATAACCCTCCCTGTATTTTGTTAAAATTTTTAATAATTAATAAAAAATTGTATGTGTTATATCTTTGGTTACAAGGAGAATTTTTAAACATAAATCAACAATATTTATATTAATGGCAACTCCATTGTATACCAAATAATAAACTTTATGTACTCGTACTTTACAGGAATTTAGCTGCTTCTAAAAGCATCCTGCGAAGTTAACGTTTTTACTTTATAGATTATATCATTACGTATTAATAATTGCAATCAAAAAAATGAAGAATTTCATTTTTGTTCCTGCAAAATAAGTAAAAACACAATCAATCTCTCCTAAACGCTGTAAAATTAATGGTTTCGGTATAAATGCAAAAAAGTGAAGGTGATAGGTTTTAAATAAGGAAACTAACAATATTGCAAGTGATAGAAAAATGCGCGTCATTTTTTTGCGAAAAAAAATAATAAAATAACTATGTAACAATAATGGTTATAACAACAAATATATATTTTTAGGTATTTCAAATATAGGGATTTATACATTTAAGAAGGCTACAATATTTGTTATTGTGAGCTTAAATGTGTTCACTAGATAAATTTGAGGTAGATATTAGCTTTTTGGAAACAAATTTCATAAATGTGCATTTTGACAATTAATAATGTCAATAATTAAGTTATACTTTTGTTGGATTAGAAATAATTGTCTGATTAAGGAGGTACAAAAGGCTTTCTGAATGAATGCAATAAAATAAAAAAGCATTATTTATGTTATGGATTTTAGACTATTGCAATTACTCTTATTCGGGTCATACTTGATTGTTATAGAATATTTTGTTAATATTTTAACCGTAAACAATTGTATAAAGATGTTGTAAATTCAGAGTGTTTTTATAGTAAATCTTAGTTGTATATAGTCGATATATTATCGTTTATTCAGATATATTCGAATTTATATATTTAAGATTGGTACAAGAGCATTGTTAATTCTGAGCTTGAAGTGTACACTAGAAAATTCTAGATAAATATTCCTATTTTTCGGAATTGAAAGGGATGGCCCCCTTTTTGGTTTGATGGGATGTGGTGTTTGACTTATATAATTAGAGTTATCTATACATAGTTTTGTTATTTTACCTTGATTTTGTGCCTAAAGTAGGATTGGTAGGTTAGCGACTCGAAAATAGAGTTGTGCAAACATAGTTTATTATCGAGCATCAAAAACCACAAGTGGTTTTGTATGAAGTAGTAGAGCAATTTTGAAATAGTTTGTTATTTTTCGTCTAAAGTGGACGTGGGAGGTTAGCTTGAAAGATTTTAGCTACAGTATCAAAAAAGATGCGTACCTCCACGAAAGCTTTACCAAATTTTTTCGCTTAAAGTAGGCGTGGGAGGTTAGTATGAGTAAATTACAGTTAATAGCTGTATCTGTATTTGGTACAGAAGCAATTACAGCTAGAGAACTTAAAAAGCTTGGTTATTTTGAACAAAAAGTGGAAGATGGAAAAATAACGTTTGCAGGAGATGAAGCAGCAATTTGTAGGACTAATATATGGCTTAGAACTGCAAGTAGAGTACAATTAAAAATTGGAGATTTTAAGGCTTTTACTTTTGATGAGCTTTTTGAACAGACTAAGGCTTTGCCATGGGATGAAATAATACCTGAAAATGCAGAATTTCCTGTTGAGGGTTATTCAATTAACTCAAAGCTTTTTAGTGTTTCTGACTGTCAAGCTATCGTTAAGAAGGCTATTGTAGAAAAGCTCAAGCAGAAATACAAATGTGAATGGTTTGAAGAAACCGGACCAAGATATAAGATTGAGATTGCTATACTTAAGGATACAGTTACATTATCTATTGATACAAGTGGTGCAGGACTTCATAAGAGAGGATATAGAAAACTTGTTGGAGGGGCGCCTATAAAGGAAACTTTAGCATCAGCTATGCTGCTAATAAGTCATTGGAAAAAGGACAGAGTTCTGCTTGATCCAATGTGTGGCAGCGGAACAATACCAATTGAAGCAGCGATGATTGCAAAAAATATTGCACCTGGACTTGGGAGAGATTTTGATGCTGAAAAGTGGAGCTTTATCCCTCAGAATTTATGGGATGAGGCAAGAGATGAAGCATATGATGCCATAATTGAGGATATTGATCTTAGAATACATGGTTCAGATATAGACGAAGAGGCTATAAGTATAGCAAGGTATCACGCTAAAAAAGCAGGCGTAGAGGATGCAATCCACTTGCAAAAAATGCCTGTATCAGATATTAGTTCACGGTATAAATATGGTGTTATTTTGTGTAATCCCCCTTATGGAGAGCGGTTAGGAGAAATGGATTATGTTAATGGCTTATATAAAGAAATGGGCAAAGTATTTAGAAAGCTTGACTCATGGTCATATTATGTTATTACTTCAAATTTAGAATTTGAGAAGTTTTTTGGCAAGAAAGCAGATAAAAAAAGAAAGCTATACAATGGAAAGCTGCTTTGCAACTTTTATCAGTATTTTGGACCTCCGCCATCAAAACATACAAATATAAATATGCCCAACATTTAATAAAAATAGTAACTATTGCAAAACAAGAAATAGTATATATCTCTAAGAGTTGAATGTTTAAATAGTGCTTCCGTACAGGATACTATGGATTGCTCAGGAAATTGATACTGAAATATTTGCGCTTAGAACAAGCTTCCGCCAACCTATAACACAAGGCATGCTGGCTCAGGGTTATACTCGCAGCTATGTCCTGTAGCTGAGCTGGTAAAAAATTGTTCTTGACCTACTATTTCTAGCACCAATTTCTAATGGAGCTTCTCCATTGATATTTACTATACTCACAGAAAATGTCGTTTTACAACAGTCCATTCTATTTTTTTACCTTATAAGTAATGATTGAAATTGGAAAAACATTGACTTAAATAGTACATTTATAATAACATATAAATGTAGAATTTTGTAGCACGGACATGTAAAAAAAATATAGTAATATGGTAGGTGATTTTAATGGTTTTAAAAGTATCAAAATCAGATGTAACTGGTAAAATTAGTATTCCTGGTTCTAAATCTCACACAATAAGATCGCTATTTTTTGCGGCGTTAGCAAATGGAAAAAGTACAATAAGAAACCCACTTATCTCAAGCGATTCAATATCTGCTGTCAATTTGTGCAAATCATTTGGTGCAAGCTATGATTTGTTGGATGATTGCTATATAGCTGAAGGGATTGGAAGTGAACCAAGGGTTCCCGAAAATATAATAGACGTGGGAAATTCAGGAACCAGCTTGCGGCTTGGAATGATGACAGCTGCATTAGTACAAGGTTATACTGTTTTTACAGGCGATTATCAAATAAGAAAAAGGCAAATTGGCCCATTGGTTCAAGCTATTAATAATTTGGGGGGAGAAGCATTTACCACAAGAGGAAATGATTCTGCACCTGTAATAGTTAAGGGGAGAGCAGCAGGAGGATTTACAAAGCTGGATGCTGTTACTTCACAGTATTTGTCATCAATTCTAATTAACGCACCACTACTGGAAAAAGATACACATATAGAGGTTACAAGGTTGAATGAAGTACCATATGTTGAAATAACTTTGTGGTGGTTGAATAAATTTGGAATAAAATATACACATAATAACATGAAGGAGTTTTTTATTCCAGGACAACAGCAGTATTCACCTTTTGAATGTACTATACCTGGTGATTTTTCTTCTGCAACCTTTTTCATGGTGCTTGCAGCGATATCAGGACAGGAGTTTACTCTTGAAAATCTTGATATGTCAGACCCACAAGGAGATAAGAATGTTCTTACTATTCTTGAGGATATGGGAGCAAAAGTCACATATGGCAAAGATAATATAACAATTAAAGGACAAAAGTTGTATGGTAGAACGATAGATATGAACGCTATTCCAGATGCACTGCCGGCTATGGCTGTAGCAGCTTGCTTTGCTGAAGGAGAAACAAGACTGGTAAATGTTCCTCAGGCAAGGCTAAAGGAGACAGATAGAATTAGTGTGATGTGTACTGAACTATCTAAAATGGGGGCTGATATAAAGGAACTGCCGGACGGTTTGGTTATCAGGGAAAGTAAATTGAAGGGATGTAATGTAAATGGACATGATGACCATAGAATTGTTATGTCTTTAGCAATTGCAGGACTAAATTCAACTGGTAATACAGTAATCGATACAGCCGAAGCAATGAATGTCACTTTTCCAAGTTTTGTAGATTGTATAGAAAAGTGCGGTGGCAAAATTCAGCTTATTGAGACAGATGAATAGCTGATAATAAGTTAGTTTTAAATATAATTATAATACAATTTCAAGTTGCGAAAAACCACAGGGTGTTTGACTCTAAAACAAAGTTTTTGTGAACATGGTGTTTTTAGAGACACTAAAGCCACAAGTGGTTTTTGCTAATATATTATATATATAGTATAAAAATGCAGAACTTTTATTGAGGAGAGTTTATTCGCAGTTTATTTAATCAGTTTTTGTTCCCGAATGGGGCGTGGGAGGTTATTATGATAGGAAATACATTTGGCAGAATATTTAGGGTGACTACTTGTGGTGAGTCATATTCAGGAGCTTTTAGAAAAAATGCTGACATTCCTGCGGAACTCTGGGGAGGTTTAGCGGTAATTGTGGATGGAGTTCCGGCAGGTTTAAAGATAACAGCTGATATTATTCAAGAAGAATTAAATAAAAGGAAGCCTGGAAAGTCAAAACTAGCAACCCCAAGATCTGAAGCTGATAGGGTATATATTTTTTCTGGTGTTATGCAGGATGACAGAACAACAGGAGCGCCTGTTTGTATGCTAATACCTAGCAGCGATATAGGTGATTATCATATTAAGCAGCACAGTGATAATAAAGATTTATTGCGTCCTGGACAGGCTGCATATACCTATTACAAGAAATATGGCGAACATTCAGATTATCTGGGTGCAGGAAGAGCATCTGCACGTGAAACAGCAGCGAGAGTTGCTGGAGGAGCTGTTGCTAAAATCATTTTGGACAATATGGGTATTGATGTTATAGCTTTTACAGTTGAATCACATGGCATTAAGGCTGGTCCTTTTTCATATGAAACAGCTAAACAAAACTATAGAATGAATGATATCAATTGTCCAGATGCTGAGGCAGCAGAGCTGATGACTAAGGACTTGCTTGAAGTTATGAAAGAAGGCGATTCCTGTGGTGGAGCTATAGAAATAATTGCAAAAGGTGTACCTGCAGGCTTAGGTGAACCTGTTTTTGATAAACTCAGTGCTACTATTGCTCATGGATTAATGTCTATTGGAGGAGTAAAGGGTATAGAATTCGGAGATGGGTTTGGAGTTGCAGCAAAAAAAGGATCAGAATGTAATGATACACCTTATTATGATGAAGAAACAGGACGTATAAGGTTCAAGACAAATAGGGCCGGAGGTATGCTAGGGGGGATATCAAACGGTGAGGAAATAAGAATACGTGTTGCTGTAAAGCCTACTCCAACAATATTAAAGGATCAGTTAACAGTTAATGTAGCAACGCTTGAACCTACAGTGCACAAATTTGCATCTAGAAGCGATCCGTCATTGGTACCAAGAGTTTATTCTATCTGTGAAGCAATGGTGAGAATGGCATTGGTTGATAGTATAATGATGTCAGCTAGTAGCAAGAGGCTTACAGACATGAATGCTAGGTGGGATGGTCTATGATGCAAAAGAAAAGCACAAATAATATTGTTTTGATTGGTATGCCTGGGTGTGGTAAAACTACTACTGGAGAGTTGTTGGCAAAATTGCTTGATTACGAATTTATAGATACTGACCAGCTTATTGTTGAAAAAACAGGTAAAAATCCAAGGCAGGTAGTTGAAGAATATGGGCGTGAGTTTTTTCTTGCTATTCAGGATGAAGTAGTTCTAGCAATTAAGCAAAGCAATTGTATAATTTCCACTGGCGGTGGCATTGTGCACAGTGATACGGCTATTAACTATTTAAAATCTATAGGTTTTGTTTTATTCTTGGACACAAAATATGATATTATAGAGGAGAGAATGGACGCCTCAAGAAAATTGGTCAGAACAAATGGAAGCTTATTGGAATTGTACAATGAGAGAAGACCCCTATATTGTAAATATGCAGATGCTATTATAGATTGCAATTCTGTGGATTCGCAACTATTATGTAAAAGGATACTGAAATTACTAGATAATGCTTAATATTTTAGTATCAATAATTAGCTTAAAAAGGGGAAAGGTTAAAAAGTGATACTATGAATAAGATAAAAATTTTAATAGCAGACGATAATGTATTAGCTGCAAAAAGGCTTTTCGATAAGCTAATTGAATATGAGAATTTCTCGGTTTTTACTGCTCGAGACGGAGTTGAAGCAATTGAGAAAATTAATAATGAAAAACCAGATGTTGTTCTATTGGACATAATTATGCCAAAGCTAGACGGTGTAGCTGTCTTAGAGTATGCTCAAACCCACATTAAGACCAAAAAGCCAATATTTATTGTTTTTTCAGCTGTAAGCCAGGAGAATTACATTAATAGGGTTATGAACTTAGGAGCAAGCTATTATATAATAAAGCCATTCGATGAAGATGTTATTGCTACTAGAATAATGCAGCTTTTTTCTGATTTAAAGAAAGTGCAGTATTTTAACACTGAACCCAAAAAGACTACTGTTGAGGAAAGGCCTAAAAATCAACATGATGACGAACTAAAGGTTTTAGCTACAAAGTATATGCGTGAAGCAGGTCTAAAAGCTCATATGACGGGCTATAGCTATATAAGAGATATTATAGTAACAGCATTTGACACATACTGCAAAACTTGCGCTATGCCAAAAGGCATTTATCGAGCAATAGCCGATAAAAATAAAGTTTCTGTTCAGAAGGTAGAGAGGGCTATCAGGAATTGCTTTGAAAGTGTAAAAGACAGCAATAATTCTGAGAGCAAGTTAACAAACTCACAGGCCATATGCCAGCTTATTGAAAGAATACGATTAAATAACTAAGTAAGTTTTAAATATATAAGTCTATCTGTGTTCAAACTTATCAATTATTTCTTATTCAATTTAAATATTTGATAAGTTTGGATTTCTACAATTTTTAGCTGAGAAAGCTGTGCTAGTAATAGAATTAGAGAAAAATAACATTTTATAGCAATACAAAAAGCCCTGACAATAATCAGGGCTTTTATGTAACTAATTAAGCGTTAACGTTATCTTTTAATCCCTTTCCAGCTTTAAATACTGGAGCTTTGGATGCAGGAATAGTTATTTCTTGCTTAGTTTGTGGGTTTCTACCCTTTCTTTCGGCTCTTTCCCTAACTTCGAAGGTTCCAAAACCAACTAAAGTGACTTTGTCGCCAGCCTTAAGAGTATCTTCTACGGAAGAAATGAATGCATTTAAAGCAGCTTCACTATTTTTTTTGTTTAAGCCTGATTTTGATGCAATCGAGTTGATTAAATCTGATTTATTCATTGTACAACCTCCTAAAAATGGAATTCGACATTATTTTATAATGAGAACACTTTAAAGTCAAGCCTTTCAAGCCAAAATAGTAATATTGTACCATCTTATTTAGAATAAATTAACAATTTATATATCAATTAGGTACAACATGTATTTCAACGACATTTAAGGTCTCTTTTAACGATTTATAAAAATAGTTTTCGCTATGATCACCCTTGGAATCACCAAGGACTAATAAATCAATTTTATTTTCAAGTGCATAATCAACTATTGTATCTACTATATTGTCAGATCGTAACACTGTAAGGTTAGCACCTATAGACTTAGCAATACCAAAAAGGTATTCCAGTGCTTCGCCCTCCTTTTCATTGTCTAGGAAACTCCAATTATTTTTTGCAACATGTATGATAAATATTGAATCATTATCACTAGAAAACTCTAATGCTTTTCTTATAAGTCTTTCGCATGTTTTCTGTTGAGTTACACAAACTAATATATTACTACCAGATTGACTCAATTAATGACCTCCTTTCTTATATATTATTATACTAAAATATTATTGTTTTGTCTTTTAATATTACAGAAACTAAAAATTCTATTTATCAAATCATTGATAAGTTCGAGAGGAGATAGATTTTTATGTACGAAGGTTGATTTAAATAGTGAAAATATGGCAATTGAGCTAGAGTGTTCAGCAAGTTCTATTCTATTAAGAGCAAAAAATATACATATGAAAATCAAAACTTTTGAGAAATAATAGTAAAAAATAGTATTGAAGTTAATAAATTAAAGCGTTAATATAAAACAGTATATTAGTTAGAGAATTATTATTTAATGGAGGTTTTTGGTGACATGAGGGATATTAATGTTAGTACAATAATAGAATCAGTTAAAAATATGTGTATGAATGCAAATTTTTATCTGAACGCAGATATAAAGCAAGCAATGAAGAACGGCTTAAAAAATGAACAATCTTCAATTGGTGCTGAAATACTTGATAAGTTATTAATAAATGCAGACTTAGCCTCTACAAAGCAGGTTGCCATATGCCAAGATACTGGAATGGCGGTAGTCTTTGTGACAATAGGTCAAGAGGTACATATAGCTGGCGGCGGACTGTCAGATGCTATTAATGAAGGTGTGAGAAGAGGATACAATGAAGGCTGCTTAAGAAAATCAGTAGTAGGAGATCCTATAGAGCGTGTGAACACAGGAGATAACACACCTGCTGTTATACATTATGAAATTGTTCCAGGTGATTCATTAAAAATAGAGCTGGCTCCAAAGGGGTTTGGTAGTGAGAATATGAGTGCACTAAAAATGCTTAAGCCTTCAGATGGTATAGAAGGAGTAAAAAGCTTTATATTGGAAACTGTAGACAAAGCCGGACCAAATCCATGTCCTCCTATTGTAGTTGGAGTTGGTATTGGAGGAACAATGGAAAAAGCGTCGATTCTTGCAAAAAGAGCATTACTTAGACCTATTAGTGTAAGAAATGAAATAGAATATGTTAGAAACCTTGAAAGTGAAATGCTTCAAAAAATAAATGAGCTGGGAATTGGACCAGCTGGATTGGGAGGCACTAATACTGCACTAGCTGTAAATGTTGAGACATATCCAACCCATATTGCAGGATTACCAGTGGCAATAAATATTAGCTGTCACGTAACTCGTCATGCAGAGACTATATTATAGAACCAATAAAAATACCTATATATAAAAAGTAGGAGGAAAAAACATGCATTACAATATAATAGCACCATTTAACAGAGATGAGGTAAGGAAATTAAAAGCAGGAGATACAATTTCACTTAGTGGAATAATATATACAGCAAGGGATGCTGCACATAAGAAATTAATAGAATTGCTTAGTCAAAATAAGGAACTGCCATTTGATATTAGAAATCAAACTATATACTATGTTGGACCCTGCCCTGCAAAAGAGGGAGAAATTATTGGTTCTGCAGGGCCGACTACCAGCTACAGAATGGATGCATATGCTCCTACATTAATTAAGCTTGGAGAAACTGGAATGATAGGAAAGGGGCTTAGAAATGAGGAGGTTATAAATGCAATGAAGGAATATGGTGCGGTTTATTTTGGAGCCATAGGTGGTGCAGGAGCATTAATGGCTGAATGTATTAAAAAACAAGAAATTATAGCTTTTCCCGAATTAGGTGCTGAGGCAATAAGAAAACTGGAGGTGGAAGATTTTCCTCTAACAGTTATAATAGATAGCTATGGAAATAATTTATATGAAATTGGGAAAAATGAATACAGAAAATGCAAATAGAAAATGCAAATAGGTTATTTATTAAGTGCTAATTGAATTTACTATATATTTTTTAAATTCATTAGTGTATAATAACTTTTGAAAAATCTAACATTTATTAAGGAGGTTCACTATATGGAAAAAGTTACAAAAGACATGATAATTGCAGATGTATTAAATATGGATAGAGGTACTACACCAATATTCTTAAATAACGGTATGCATTGCTTAGGATGTCCATCAGCTTCAGGAGAAAGTATTGAAGATGCTTGTGCAGTTCATGGAATCGATGCAGATAAGTTGATTGATGAGTTAAATAAATATTTCGAATCCAAATAAATAATACTAAAAAATTACTTAAAAGGATTGCTGTAGAATAAAATAATTCTGCTGCAATCCCTTTTTAAATACTTATACTTTTTAATTTAACGTTGCTAGCATTTTATTCAAAGTATCATTAATTTGCTGTAGCTTCTGATGCCTTAAATTCTGAATGTCAAATACTTTGTTAAATGCAGCTTGTACAGTGGCAATATCCATGTTTTTTGTATTTTCCTTATTTGCATCCAAAATTGCTTTTACTTGACCCTCTGTTGCTTTGATTTCAGCTCTAAAAGCCTTTACTTCTGATTTTAAAGCTTTAAGACTGGTTTTTTGGTCATCAGTAAGTTTTGATTCACTTGCCTTTAAAGTAGCAAGTTTATCTTGTAGCTGTGCTATTAATGACTTGTTTTGTTCACGCAAAGCCAAATTTTCTTCTCGGTTTGCTTTGCGCTCAATTCTTAACGGTGTTACCTGAGTCTTGAATTCACTTCTCTGTGCTTTTTCCTCAGCCTTAGCCTGTGTAACCTGAGTAAAGTTATCAGTTACTGGTTGCTCAGCAGCAAATATTGCTGTTGACATTAAGGATACCATTGCTACTGTGAAAATCAGGATAAAATGTTTCTTCATATAAAAACCTCCTCGAAATATTTAATAACTTATGTTTTAAGTATAAAAGAGTTAGTCATGTGAAAACAACGGTAGAATTGTGGCAAAGCAGTGGCAAATTCGTTTTATATATTATTTTCTGGAGTATTCATGATAAGATTATGGTAAGGGTGATAATAATGAGTAAATTAATTTACGTTGCAGATGATGAATTGAATATTAGAGAATTAATAAAATCGTTCATACTCAATGAAGGATATCAGGTTAAAACTTTTTCAAATGGAGACAGCCTATATAGTGAGTTTGTTGATAAACCATCGGATTTAGTAGTTTTGGATATAATGATGCCAGGAACAGATGGGTTGTCCTTATGTGGGAAAATCAGGGCTATTAGCAATATACCGATTATAATTGTATCTGCAAAAGATAGTGAAATTGATAGAATAACGGGTATCTCGATTGGCAGTGATGATTATTTAACCAAGCCTTTCTCTCCGATTGAGCTGATTGTTAGAATTAAAGCAATATTTAGAAGAATTGAAATGGAAAAGTCATCAGAGCAACAAAATGAAATTATCAGTTTTGCTGATTTGTCTGTAAATGTAAGCAAGAGAAGTGTACTTTGTAAAGGGAGACCCATAGATATTACTCCTACAGAATTACTTCTAACTACGTATCTTATTAGAAATAAGGATAAGGCCGTAAGCAGGGAAGAATTATTGAAAAATGTGTGGGAATTTGATTTTGATGCTGATACAAGAGCGACGGACGATGTAATTAAAAGACTAAGAAAGAAACTGATTGCTTGTAACAGTAATGTGAAGATTGAGTCTGTATGGGGCTTTGGCTTCAAGGTGTCGGAGAGTGATTATAATGAAAAAGATTAAATACAAAATAGCTATACCTTATATGATAATTATTATAGCCATTCCGCTTTTAACTATGATTATTTTCAATGTTATCATGCAATCCTATATATTAAAAACATCAAGTGAAGAGTTGAAAGATGCAATAGAAACAACAAACTATTTATTTAAGCAGCAGGTGAACAATAATTCTATCCTTAATCAAAGTCAAGAGAAATTAGTCAATTCTTTGTCAAAATTAAAAGCGACTTTGAAAACGTCAAAATTTGCCACAAAAACAGAAATCGTTGTATTTAGTAAACAGGGTAAAATGATTTATCCTAAATCATTTTCAGAGGACTCATTCTTAAATAGTGCCCTAATTAATCAAGTAAGGACACTGGAATTTGGCAAAGGTAATACTACACAGCAAATAAAGGTGAATAATAATAAATACCTTTTGGCAAAGCATTCCTCAAAACAATTATCATTTAAACTAATATATATATTATCTATGGATAATGCGAATGGTTTGATAAAAACTATAAATATAATACTGATTAGCATTTTAACCATTGCCACATTGGTTAGCTTGTTAATATCTTTATTTATATCGAATAGTATTTCAAGGCCAATTAGAAAAATCAATAATATTGCAAATACAATAGGACATGGAGAGTTTGTAACTATTGAACCAATAACTTCATCAAAGGAAATGTTTGAGCTTTCTAACAGTATGAATACAATGTCTCAAAGTTTATACCAACTTGAAAATACTCAAAGAACTTTCTTACAAAATGCATCTCATGAACTTAGAACTCCACTTATGTCAGTGCAGGGATATGCAGAAGGTATAATGAAAGGGGTGTTTTCTGATAATGTACAGGCTGCTAATATAATTTGTGAGGAAAGTAAGAGGTTAACTTCGTTGGTTGAACAGCTACTGGTACTGTCTAGAATAGAAAACAACACTTATAATGTAAATATGTGCAGGGCAAATTTAAACGATATTATAAAAGACTACCTTCAAAGGCTAAATGGGTTTGCAATAAAAAATGAAAAGCAACTAATTTTAAAAGAAGGAAATAATCAAATTCCAGTATGTGTTGATGATGAGCTATTATCGCAGGCAGTTGTAAATATAGCATCAAATAGCATTAGATTTGCAAAAACCAAGGTTGATATAAACATTTTTAGAGATAATATCAATGCATATATAAAAATTAGCGATGATGGATCTGGAATAGCTAAAGAGGATTTGCCACATATCTTTGATAGATTTTATAAAGGAAAAGGTGGAAATTTTGGACTTGGCCTTTCCATAGCAAAGTCCTCAATTAATGCTATCATGGGAAATATTACAGCATACAACACTGATGTAGGAGCAGAATTTTTGATTAGGTTACCTATATCATGAGAGATAAAACCGTTTTATCTATATCTAAAACATATCTGTAACAGTTTTTGTTGTATTATACTTTTTACTAAGTTATAATTTAATAGGTTGGTTAGTAAATTAGATAACTATTGATAAATAGACTATAGCTGGAAATAAGCGATTGCATTTAAATAGACAGGAGGATATATATAATGGCCGTAAGAGTAGTAGTTGGAACTCAATGGGGTGATGAAGGTAAAGGTAAGTATATTGATATGCTTGCTGAAAAGTCTGATTTTATTGTGAGGTTTTCAGGAGGAAATAATGCAGGACATACAATTGTTGCAAATGGAGAAAAATATGCTCTGCATCTGATTCCATCGGGAATACTTCATACTAATAAAACATGTATTATAGGAAATGGTGTTGTAGTAGATCCAGCAGTTTTACTTAAAGAAATAAAGGATTTAAATGATAGAGGAGTTACAACAGACCATCTTTTAATAAGTGACAGAGCCCATGTCATTATGCCTTATCATATAGGTTTGGATGAGTTACAAGAGAATTTTAGGTCAGAGGGCAATAAAATTGGAACTACAAAAAGAGGAATAGGACCTTGTTATGCTGATAAGATTGAACGCTCTGGAATAAGAATGTGCGATTTTATGGAAAAGGATGAATTCATAAAAAAAGTTAAATTAAATCTTGAACTTAAAAATCTTATAATAGAAAAAGTATATGGTGGGAAGCCATATGATGCTCAAGGCATAATTGATGAGTATTTAGGTTATGCAGAGCAGATAAGAAAATATGTTACTGATACAACTAGTATTTTAGCTGATGCAATCGATCAAGGAAAAGACATATTATTTGAAGGTGCACAGGCTAATTTCTTGGATGTTGACTTTGGAACATATCCATATGTAACATCTTCTAATCCTATTTCTGGTGGAGTATGTACTGGTTCGGGGATTGGTCCGGTATATATAAATGAGGTTTATGGAATTCTGAAGGCTTATACTTCAAGAGTAGGAGCTGGTCCATTCCCTACTGAGCAAGATAATGAAGTAGGTGATACAATCAGAGAATTGGGTTGGGAATATGGTACAACTACAGGAAGACCTAGAAGATGTGGTTGGCTTGATACTGTTATGATAAAGTATGCTGCAAAAATAAATGGATTAACTGCTCTTGCTATAAACCACGTAGACACCATTGGAAAGCTAAATGAGATAAAACTCTGTGTTGGCTATAAAAAAGATGGTATAATAACAAAGGTTTTTCCTGCAAGCCTAAATGAGCTTGCAAAGTGTGAACCGGTTTATGAAGTATTTGAGCCATGGAAAGAAGATATTTCAGATGTTAAATCCTTCGATGAGCTTCCTCAAAACGCCAAAATATACCTTAATAGGATTGAAGAGCTTGTGGGTGTTAAGATAGGCTTGATTGGAGTAGGAAAAGACAGAGAACAGATTATTCAGAAGCTTTAATGTAATAGTGTAACGCTGTACGTTATAACGCCTGGATTCAAAATGAAATTTTTTGATAGTAGAAAAATTTCATTTTGAATCCAGGCGTATAAGCGGGGCCGGAGATATTCTCACCTCTTTAAAACCAGAGAGGTACCTGCCACTTATAGAAGTGGGGGAAATTTTCTTGCCTCGTTATAAAATATATGACTTAACTTTTTCCAATAAAAGTATAAGTGTGTGACTCTATAAATATTTTGTTGTCAAACAACTGTATGAATTAGTATTGGTTATTTTATTTTTAAACTAATTCATACGGTTATTTCTAATACACTTCTCTGTTTATGTGTTTTTAAATTTATTATTTTGCAATGGGAAGGTTAAGTAAATAAATTTAATTAGCTAATATTTTCTATATAAAAAGCTACAGTCTGGTATAAATATTGTACTAGGTTAGATAATCTGTATGATATAGAGATAAATTATTACATATTATACAATGTTATACACTTGGTAATTATATATTTTAAATTAAAATAAAAAGTAATAAAAAAAGTGTTGACAAAAGTTGAGTTTTTAAGTATCATTTATACCTGTGGTCGGAAACACCACAATTTATGACCCATTAGCTCAGTTGGCAGAGCACTTGACTTTTAATCAAGGTGTCCGCAGTTCGAATCTGCGATGGGTCACCAAATGCTTTATATATTGTTTTAGTGTATTATGAAAATGATAAACAAAAAAATAGTATCATAAAGATAAAAAAATGCTTGACAAAACAAAGAACCCTAAGTACAATATACTTTGTCAGTCAGCGAAAGTTAGACGATGCTTTAATTAAGGCCCATTGGTCAAGCGGTTAAGACACCGCCCTTTCACGGCGATAACAGGGGTTCGATTCCCCTATGGGTCACCATTTATTTTCAAATGGCCCGGTAGTTCAGTTGGTTAGAATGCCAGCCTGTCACGCTGGAGGTCGACGGTTCGAGCCCGTTCCGGGTCGCCATTTAAAAATTATATAACTGGTATAAATCAGTAAACAAAAGTCCTTTTGGTTATAGCCTTAAGGATTTTTGTTTATTTCGAAAATACTACGATTTTCAAGCAAATATTTATACTCAGCTCAACATTAATTTTGTGCTTGCATAATCAGTAATTAATCCAAATAGAGAACATATATGTTTCTTCTTGTTCGATTAACATATACAATGAAAATATATTAATAAGAAATCAGATTCAAAAAATAAATTAAAGTAAGATATAGATAAGATGCATAGTATCAATTGTAAAAAGAAGGTGTTAAAAACAGTCACTAATGGCTGAAAATAAAGCACTACAACAAAAATTAAAATGCAAACAATAGTCTAATTATTTTGTCAAAATATTTTTTAAAAATGTGTTGACATATAATATCTTCGATGTTATACTAGTTCAAGTCGGAAGGCAATTAACTTGTTTGAAGACATTGAATATTTATTATTCAGCATATGTGCTGGTGTAGCTCAGCAGGTAGAGCAGCTGACTTGTAATCAGCAGGTCGGGGGTTCGATTCCGTCCGCCAGCTCCATATGGAAGGGTTCCCGAGTGGCCAAAGGGGGCAGACTGTAAATCTGTTGTCTCTGACTTCGATGGTTCGAATCCATCTCCCTCCACCACAAAGTCTTGTGCATTCGCTATTGAAGCTGTGTGCAGGGCTTTTTA
>JAEZIB010000052.1 GCA_023416275.1 Bacillota bacterium
ATGTTTTTTTACAGAGGATAAAGTTTGTAAAATACAATAATGTAGTTTGAAAGATTATCAAAATTTATTTTTGTACTAGGTCCATAATAGTACATTATTGAGGTTGTTGTAAAAATGGACTAAGAAATCACATAAATGATCGATTAGTAAAGAAATTAAGATTATAACAAGGAGAAGAAAAATCTTATATGGATAAGAAAAGATATGGTTTGTTTACAGCGGTTACAATGATTATTGGAGTTGTCATAGGATCAGGTATTTTTTTTAAAGCGGATAATGTACTTAGTTATACGAATGGAAATGTTTTATTAGGAATTATTATATTCATTGTTGCGGCCATAGCGATTGTATTCGGATGTCTGACTATCTCCCAGCTTGCTACACGAACGGACAAGCCCGGCGGACTGATTGCTTATACAGAGGAATTTGTAGGTATTGGACTTTCCTGTTCTTTTGGTTGGTTTCAGACCTTTTTATATCTACCCGCCCTAGCCTCAGTCGTTTCATGGGTAACAGGAATTTATATTAGCCAAATATTCGGCTTTAAAATAACTTTGGAACGTACGACGATTATCGGCTTCGTCTGCCTTACATTGTTGTTTATCATCAATACAGTATCCGCGAAAGCTGGAGGATATTTTCAAAATGCTTCAATGATTATCAAGATAATTCCATTGCTAATTATTGCTCTCGTAGGATTATTTCTTGGGAAACCTCAGGAGCTAATAACGGAAGGTGTGGCAGGCTTTGGTCAGGCTACAAAGACCAGTGGCTGGCTGGCAGCCTTTGCCCCAATTGCTTTTTCCTTTGACGGATGGATCGTTTCAACTTCTATCTGTAACGAGATTAAGAATAGTAAACGAAATCTGCCATTGGCACTTACCATCTCTCCTTTGCTTATACTGATTGCCTATTTGATGTACTTTGTAGGACTTACAGCATTACTTGGTCCTGATAAAATTTTGGAACAGGGAGATAGCTCAGTCTTTACAGTTGCCACCATGCTGTTTGGTAATATCGGAGCAAAATTCATACTCATCTTTGTGGTTATCTCAGTTCTTGGTACAGTGAATGGACTTACACTTGGTTTTATCCGTATGCCTTATTCTTTGGCGCTTCGGAATATGATACCGGGAAGTGAATTCCTTAAAAAAGAGAATGCAAAGCTTGCCAGTATGCCCCTTAATTCTGCAATGTTTGCATATCTACTTTCTTTCATTTGGTTAGCAATCTTCTATATTACTCAGAAAAACGGTATGCAGGGAGATGTATCTGAGATTGCAATCGGAGTAAGCTATTTAAATTACATCGTACTCTACTTTGCAGTTATGAAGCTTTCGAAACAGGGACAGATAAAGAGTAAGATAAAGGGGTTTCTTATTCCCATTTTGGCTTGCATTGGATCATTGGTAATCATCTCAGGAAGTATAACGCATCCGCTATTTCTGTATTATTTCCTAATTTGCTTTTCCATAATGCTTGCAGGATTTCTATATTATAGGAAGAATAAATCGAGAATATTATAGATATTTATTAATAAAGTAAAATAACTTTTAATTATGTAATACTGTTTATATAAAACAGTCAAAGGTACGTAAGCATTGAGTTATTCCTTAATATTATAAAGCTCCATACTTGTCTATAATTGGGATTGAAAATTTTTACAATTTCAGATATAGTATTGCTATTAAGTTATAAAAAGGTGAAAAGGTCTATGAATAGAGAATGATGATGTTTCATGTTTTATTCCAGGAACAAGTATGTCTGCCAGTGGACAATATGATGCTATGGTTGTTGATAGTGAATCCAACCATTATCTATATTATTGTTATAGTAATGATAGTAGAGTAACATTACTTTCAAAGGATAAAAATAATAAAACATCATTTTTTAAAAATTAAATATATACCTGAATAAAGGGCGAAAGGGAGCAGGTGGCTGACCTGAATGTATAAAGCGTTCTATGCAAATACTCGGATAAAAGTAATTAAAAAAGGGAGGTTATAGCATATGTTTAAAAGTATGGATATTTTTGTTTATTCCGGCACAGGGAATACATATAAAGCAGCGCAGTGTATCGGTGAAACCGCAAAAGGAATGGGAAAAGAATATGAAATAAATATGATTGATGTGAATTCCAAGCCGGAAGAATACAAACCATCCTCGAACCGATTACTTGGTCTTATGGCTCCAACGCTCGGAGCTATACAGCCGTTGAGCTTTTTCCACTTTATCATCAGGCTTCCAAATGGGGGCGGGCAGAAAGTGTTTTTAGCCGCTACTGGAGCATGGACAAAGATAGGGCCAGTAATTATACCGGGCTATGTGGGCTTTGGACTCTATTTAGCTGCTCTTTTTCTGATTCTCAAAGGCTATAGAGTTGTAGGAATCACAGGCTTTAGCATGCCCCATAATTGGACTACGATATTGCCACCTTACTGGAAAAAGCTTGAGAACAGAATTAATGAAGAAATTTGTATAACTGCTGGAAAATTCTCAGCGGAGGTATTGTCGGGAAAAAAGATTTATAAACGAATTTTAGATATGGTTGTTACTCTGATTATTTTTCCATTACCAATTTTGTTCGTAATGGTTGGCCATTTGCTTCTGGCAAAGACTATGTTTGCAGGCTCAAGCTGTAATGGTTGCGGGCAATGTGTTGCCAATTGTCCACGAAAAGCATTAAAAATGTACGGGAAGAAACATAAACGCCCCTATTGGACATATAAATGCGAGCAGTGCATGCGGTGTGTCGGATATTGCCCCCAAAAGGCTGTTGACTGTAATACATTTCTTGTTTTGGCATTTATATTTATGTTCAGCGCCATCCCGATTGAATTATTGATTGTAAATGCTCTGAACAAGTTGTTTGCTTTTTCTCACTTGCCTGGTAATTTAATTTTGTTATACATAATTTATTATATTGTAGTTTTACTGCTGTGTGCAGCTATATACGTGGTATTCTATTTACTAAACAGAATACCTCTTATCGGTAAGGCGTTTACATACCTGTCATTTACACATTACTGGAGAAAATACAAGCAAGCAGATGTAAAAATCGGAGCATTATCAGAAAAACACCGTTGAGATTATCAAGTGATATCTGAGTGATCAAAATTAAGTATCAGAGAATTATTCCGGGGAACTCTTTCCGTCAAACGTTTACTAGGCTCTGAGCTTTTGTATTTGTATATAATTATCCTATATATCTTTAACGCGAAATTAATTGGAAAAAAAGTCGGACAATTCAAAACCACATATGCTATTATATTCCTATCTTAAGATATTTAAATTAAAGGAGCGCTTCCTATTGAATTATTATGAACGAGTACAAAAATCTATTGATTACATTGAAAGCAATATCGAAAATAAAATTGACTTAAATCAGGCTGCTAGAGAAGCGTTTATGTCAGTGTCAAACTATTACCGGATATTTTTTGCTCTTGTAGGCTTTTCTGTTAAGGAGTATATAAGATTACGGCGAATTAGCCTTGCAGCTTCAGAGCTGTTTACCAGTGATATTAAAGTTATGGATATTGCTGTGAAATATGATTTTGATAGTCAAGATTCATTTTCCAGAGCATTCAAACGTATCACAAGATTTTTGCCTAGTGAGTGGAGATATCAACAGACTTTATTTAGTTTTGAAAGGGTGAGTGTTTTGGATAAATATTTTGAGATTCAGGATAGTGAGTTGCTTGAGAAGTACCCAGATATTAAGGTGCTGAAGAAGCTTGAACCAGTCAGGGTGGCGTATTATTGCTATTATGGAACAAACCCTGAACATGGTGCATTTAATGTTGTAAGTGAATGGCTGAAGAATAGTGGATTGGATATAGAGAAAGACAGATTAAGAATATTTGGCTATAATAACCCAAGTCCGGCATCCCCAACGCAGACGGAGTATGGATATGAGGTATGTGTTACAATAAATGACTTAATTCAAATAGATGATGAAAAAGTTAAAACTAAGGTTTTAGAGGGCGGTATTTATGCTGTTACCGGAATTAAAAGAGATGGGAATGGCGATGTTGGTGAAGAAATTATGAAGGCGTGGATGCGTTTTCAAAGTTGGCTCCAGGATAGTAAATATATTTATGGAGGACATCAGTGGCTAGAGGAGCATTTGGGCTTTGACGATGAATTTAATCATGTTGGTGGAGTTGACTTATATATGCCAATCATGGAGCGGGGAAATGTAGATACTACAAAAACTTTTGTTAATGTAGAGCCAATGTGGACAGCTTCATATAAGGTTACTGGTAAAGATGTTATTGAAAAGGGGCGAAAGTTCTTTTTGAATTGGGCAAAGCATCAAGGCTTGTTTAATGATGGTAAAAACCATAGGTTTTTTGCTTATTACAATCATGAGAGAATGGGTCAGGAAGATTTCTTTTATAAAATTCATGTGACAGTTGAAAAGGATTTTGTAGCCAATGATGAGAATATTGAATTAGAGCAATTTAGTGGTGGGTACTATGCGGTTATGAAAGCAAAATACAAATATAATGGTGGGGCTTGGGGTGAATTTATTAACTGGATTTCAAAAAGCTCTGAATATTCCCTTGGGGACAGGTGGTTTTTTGAGGAATACAAGCTTGATAAGCCAGCAATCGAGATGGACACCGAGATGTTACTACATATGCCTGTAAAGTTAAGAGTATAAGGGTGTGTTTAAAATGCAAACATTCACAACGGTAGTGAAGAAGCCGGATACAAATGGAAGGTTAACAATTATTGAATTACCATTTAATGCGGCAGAAGTATTCAATTGTAAAAAGGGTACGATAAGGGTTCGTGGAACAATTAATGGTACTGAGTATAGAAATAAGCTTATTCCTAAGGGCAAAGGGTTCTATGTGATGTCTATAGACAAAGAACTGCAGAAATCCATTGGCTTTAGTGAAGATGATTTGGAAACTGAGGTAACAATGGAGCTTGATGAGAATGCCTTATATGGTTCGGGTGAACGTACCAGTATTGAGGTAGAGTCTTGCAATATGGATATACTGACTACTATTAAGACAAGACGGAGTATCAGGGTGTTTACACCAGAGGATGTCGAAAGGTCAAAGATTGATATTGTGCTTGAAGCTGGGTTTTGTGCGCCTTCTGCAAAAGGAAAGCGACCATGGCATTTTCTTATATCAAAGGATAAAGAATTCTTATCCCAATTATCAGATAACAATAATTATAGACCTTTACTAACGGCAAATTTCTGCATTATTGTTTGTGGAGATAAGAATATGGAGGGAACTACTGAACTTTTAATTGAAGATTGTGCAGCTGCTACAGAAAATATACTCCTTGCAGCACATGGGTTAGGACTGGGTGCTACTTGGTGTATGATATTCAAAAAATGCCATAGGTTTAAGGTTATAAGTGACTATTTTTCTTTGCCAGATAAGATTATTCCCATTGCTATAATTGCATTAGGCTACCCGGCAGAGGAAAAGCCGATTTTACCAAGGTATGATAAAACAAAAGTGCACAGGGACAAATGGTAAGATAAGGCTTTGAAGACCATAGGGAAAATTATATTCCTAAAAACAAATATCGCAAATTGATTTTTGAAGAAAAGTATATTATTATATATCAAATTATAGATGATAAGGTATATCTGGATTACATTGTTGATGGCAGACAAGACTGTGACTGGTTACTTAAATAAACAAATATTAGCTGTATCTGGGAAGAGATGTTTCGGAGAATAAATATATAAAAATAGAAAGTTACCAATAAAATACAATCACTACTATCAGCACAATGAGGGATATTAAGGCTTATAGCTGTAGTTCACGAAACATATAGTGGAGGTTGTATTTTTTGTGTTTCTATTTAGTAAAACGTATATTTAGTTTTGGAAAATGGTGGGGAATTTATCGGTTTTGTTATGAATCGGAAATTTTTCCACAAATGATTGTGATATAGCAAGGAGTAAGGTTACACATGGTGGTTCAAAAATTTATTAGCCTATTTTAGTTTTTTGACACCTGCATTGGGATTGTATTTTTTATTAAAAAAACTTTAGAAAAATTTTAGAATTTGATTAGAGGCAGTTTAGTCTTGACTTCTATAATGAAAATGTAGCATGAAGCTACAAAATTATTAGATTGGAGAGATTAAATATGAAAAACAAAAAGGTAAGAGTAGGAATTGTGGCACTGGCAGCAGTAACAGTATTCACTGCTACTGCATTTGCATCTGCTTCTACTTATAATAACGGGGGCTATGAAGCATTTAAAGAAATCATCAAGAGTTCACATCAAACAAAACATTTATCAAGTAATTCTTTTAACGGCACATTCCAAATATCAGACAACGGAAAAGTAATTGCAGAAATGACAGGTGATATCAAAGAAAACCATGAGAGCAAAGAAGCCAACGGAAATGTTGAAATTAAGCTGATGGGCAAGGAGCAAGACCTGGCATTCTTTAAGAACGGGGAGACTTCATATCTTGTAGATGAAACTAATGACAAGTATTATCAATTTATTAACCTAGATCAAGAAAGTTTCCATAAAAACAAAAAAATCAACAGGGAAGATAATGTAGAAAAGCACCCTATAGGAAAGACAGAAGAGGCTTTTTTGGACTACTTAATGGGCGATTTGAAATCTCAGTTTGAGTTGACTCAAAATGCTGATGGAACAAAGAGTATAACAGTGGACTTGAACGAAAATGAAATTCCTGTACCTATGAATTTATTATTTGGTATGGCAGCTGAAAATAAAGGTCATTGCAGAAATTCCGATTCAGAAGATGGCATGAATTCAACCCAAAAAGAACTGATGATGGAGAAAATGCCTTTCATTAAGGAATTTTCTGAATTAGAGAAAGATATGCCTGAACTAAAACAAGACGTCAAATTAACAGGACTTTTCTTGAAACTGAACGTGGACGAAAATAACCAAATTAAATCCTTTAATGTAAAAGCCTACGCTACAGGAAAAGATGCAAATGGAACAGCTCATGAAGTTTCTATCTTGGGTTCTTTATCTATAAATGATATGGACAGTACTACTATTGAAACATTTATTACTGATGGAAAAAATATAGAAATAATAGATGCTGAAGACTTTGAATGTAACAGGAAATAAAATTTATATAAAATGGAGAGAAAATAAATGTTATTAGAAGTCGTGAAATTGACAAAACAATATCACGGAACGCATGGTATATCAGGGCTTAACCTTACTGTTTCAGAAGGTGAGGTTGTGGCCCTGTTAGGGCCAAACGGTGCCGGCAAAACTACAGCCATGAAGGCAATGATGGGGATGATTCCCTCTGATAATGGCGATGCAATGTATAAAGGTATCTCAATACTGAGTAGCCCAGAATTGACAAAAAATGAAATAGGCATGATGATTGGTGAGCCTTCGCCATACCTCTATCTAACAGCATATCAATACCTAAAAATGTATCACAACCTTTACGAGGAGGTAACTGATAAAGATATTCAGGAAGTACTGGATTTGACAGGTTTAGGTGATAGAAAGAACAATAGAATTAAAACCTTTTCAACAGGTATGAAACAACGTATTAGTTTAGCGAAGGTTTTGCTGATTAAGCCAAAGTTGATACTACTAGATGAGCCATTCTCAGGAATGGATATTGAAGGCAGAAGCCAAATGGTGCATTTACTGAAAAAGATTATTGAAGAAAAAAATGTTGGGATGATTATATCCAGCCATTTAATTCATGATATTGAGCAGATAACCTCCAGCGTTTGTATAATTAACGATGGAAAATGGCTAGAAACAAGACCTATACATGAAATTAAGGCTGATTTCCCTACAATTGAGGAGTACTACCTTGATTTGGTCTCAAAAAGGAGAAATGAGAAATGAACCGATTAGTTTTATTTACAAAAAGTGAATTTATTAAGTTATTCTATCAAGCCAAAACAAAAGTTCTAATAGCCCTTTCAATAATTAGTGTAGTAGCAATTGGCATATTCACTTTTCTTATAAGCAATAATACAGGTGTTCAGGTGGTTTCACCGGAACGATTTCCTGTATTTGTTCTGGATCTACTAATAGGCTTTGTTATGCCAGTATTGACTATTTTTATTGGTAGTGAGTTGCTAGCCAACGAGTTCAAAGATGGTACTGTTAAAAATCTGTTTGCATTACCAGTTTCAAAAAGTATAATATATGTAGGAAAAGTATTTGCTGGAGCAATAGTTATAGGCACATATCTATTTATAATAGGGGCTTCTAGTGTTGCTGTAAGTGGTGTGCTAAATGGCACCGAAGCTTTTGGAGACCTTGGAGGCTTTTTGGTAAGATATCTAGGTGCTTTCATTTTTCTAATAATGGTTATGATAATTACAAGCTTTTTTACACTATTAATAAACAGCCCAGGTATGGCGATTGTTATGAACCTTTTTATCTGGCTTGGAATTGGTTTTGGAGGCATGTTTTTAACAAATGTAAAAGGATTTTTGCCTACAAGTTTTGTTAACTGGTATCAGCCGTTAGTAAACGGGGGCAATTTAGTAATGGCATTAGTGCCTTTAGCGTACATGATTTCTTATTGCACCATATTTATAATTGCTGGAATGATGATTTTTGAGAGGAAAGAAGTGTAAAATATGTCTCTAAGGATAAAGCTGATTATTACATATTTAATAGTGTTGATTGTATCAGTCATTATAATTGTCTTTTTTGGAGTGGGCTTGATTACAAGTGCCATGGGTGATGCTGCTAAGTCTGTGCTTGGAGAGCAGACACTAGAAGAAGCTTTAAAAAGTGCGACCGATATTGTTGTGGACTTACGATATACGGAAAAATATCAGCCAGAATTGCTTCTAGAGGACAGCTTTCTTATACAAATATCAGAAAAGCTAAATGGTTTCGAAGGATTTATGGTGGTGGAAAATAACAAGCAGTATAAATCTTATGGAGTGGAAAATCCTGATGAGAATTTGTATAACCAGATTGGAGTAGCTCCTAGAGAAAAATATAGAACAGGACATGGGCTTAATTTTTTAGAAAAAAAGATTACTTGGAACAACGAAAAATATGCTGTTTTGAAATATGATTTTCAAGATTATTCAGGTAAGCTGAGCTATTACTTTCTTGTCAAAATGAAAAGTACCCACGAAGCGGTTAATCATTATTACTATATATTGATTATAGCGCTCATATTATTGACTATTATAATTATTGGACCGTTATTATTTATAACAACAAAAGACATAGTAAATCCATTGAAAAAACTAGAGAATTGCGCACAACAAATTTCCATTGGCAATCTGAATTTCCAACTGCATGCAAGGTCCAATAATGAAATAGGACGTGTCATGCACTCTTATGAGAAAATGAGGTATGAGCTTAAGAAATCCGTTGATAATCAACTGGAAATGGAGGAAAACAGAAAGCAGCTCTTATCAAATATCGCACATGATTTAAAAACACCTATAACTTCAATAAAAGGATATGTGCAAGGTATACGTGACGGAGTCGCAAATGATCCTGAGAAGTTATCCAAATATCTTGATGTAATTTATACCAAGTCAAGTGACATGGATGCTATGATTGATGATTTGTTCCTTTTTTCAAAACTTGACCTCCGCAAAGAGGTTTTCGATATGGAACATGTGGATATAGAAGACTTTTATACGAGCTTTATAGAGGAGTTACACCTTGAACTTGATAACAAGAATGTGGAAATAGTTTCGGAATGTTTGACAGCAAAAGGACTAAAGGTTTATATGGACAGCCAGAAAATAAAACGAGTCATGTTGAATATCGTATCCAATTCCCTAAAATTCATGGATAAGGAACGCAAGTTGTTTAATATTAGTTTTGATGAGCAGAATGACTATCTAACAGTTAAAATTAAGGATAATGGCATTGGAATGGAGCAAAGTGAACTTGAAAAAATATTCGACCGTTTTTACAGGACAGATCCTTCTAGAAACAGAAATACTGGTGGAACAGGTTTGGGACTTTCTATTGCAAGACAAATCATAGTGCAACATAATGGTACAATACAAGCTAATAGTAAAAAAGGAGAATGGACGGAAATATCCTTTGATATTCCGATAGGCAGGTAAAATAGGATGGATAATAAAAGAATTTTGATTATCGAGGACGATATAAATATTGCAGAGCTGGAAAGGGATTATTTGGAGATAAGCGGATTTGAGGTAGTAATCAGACACAATGGTGCCAAGGGTCTTGATTTGGCTATAAATGAGCAATTTGATTTAATAGTTCTAGATTTGATGATACCAGAAATTGATGGGTTTGAGATATGTAAAAAAGTCAGGGAGAAAAAGGATATTCCTATTCTTATGATTTCAGCTCGTAAGGATGATATTGACAAAATCAGAGGCCTTGGACTTGGAGCAGATGATTATCTTACAAAACCCTTCAGCCCCAATGAGATGGTTGCCCGTGTCAAAGCCCACATAAGCCGTTATGAAAAACTAATTGGGACAGGTAAACAACATAAACAAGCTGAACTAGCTATAAGAGGTCTTGTAATAAATCTTGACGCAAGACGTGTTACATTGAATGGTGAAGAAATATTCTTTACAACAAAAGAATATGATTTGCTGCTTTTCTTAGCACAGAATATGGATCGTGTATTCAGTAAGGAGGCACTGTTAGAGAAAGTATGGGGCATGGACTATTTTGGTGACAGTGCTACGATAACTGTTCATATTGGAAAAATCCGAGATAAAATAGAAAAGGATAAAACTAAGGAGCAGTTTATTGAAACAATATGGGGAGTTGGATATAGGTTTAAAGTTTAATGGCCCTCTAAAAGGGTTTTTAAAGTTTGTGCGGACGAAATTTTGATAATAAAACTATGGGTTATTTTATATTTTATGGTAATATTATTAGTGAAGGTCCTTTAAGTTATAAAATAGTAACAAGTGATAATGAATTTATTGAAGAATTTAAAATTGGAGAATATTTTATGAAGTATTATCCAATAAAAGGCGACAAAGGAACAAAAATTTTACCAATTATTAAAAAATAGGTGATATATTATTAATATTTTAGCTCTCTATGGGCTGTAGGTATAAAATTATAATACAACGACTAACAGTTTTGTTTAAATTGAGGTAAACCGTAGGTCTTATAGTGAATTATTACGAGGTGTACATATGAATTTCCCACTTTGCATTGCTTTTGCTCCATGCAGGGTCTGATATAGGGCGGAGATGCATGGAGCGGTTATTACCGCCTAAAATTGGACTTTGCACAACTTAATTCTAATAAAAAATTAAGGAGCAAAGCCATGAAAAAAATTAATATACTTTTTGAGTTACGAAGTTTTCTTATTCTTTGGGGTAGTCAAGCCATTTCTTCCCTTGGTACTGCCATGACCAATTTTGCACTAATAATCTGGGCATATAATCAACAGGGTACGGCGTCAAGTATTGCACTGCTTTCAGTTTGTTCCTACTTACCATCTATATTATTTTGCTTTGTTGCTGGAACACTGGCAGACAGGTGGAATAAGAAGAAAATCATGTTGGTGAGTGATTTTGTTGCAGCATTGGGAACATCTACAGTTCTATTACTTTATTGCACAGGAAATTTAGAAATTTGGCATTTGTATGTGATTAATTTCATACTCAGCTTTATGAATGCTTTTCAAAATCCTGCTACATATGTTGCTGTTTCTCTTATTACGCCAAAGGAGCACTATATACGTGCAAGTGGAATGCAGGCATTTTCAAATTCTCTGGTTACAATTTTGACTCCAGCTTTAGCAACAGCAGTTCTTGCTTTCGGCGGAATACAAATTGTTTTGTGCATTGACTTATTAACTTTCGCAATTGCATTTACAGTGCTATTACTATTTATTAAAATGCCTGAGGTACCTTTGAATAATACAGAAAAAGAAGAATCATTTTTTAAAAGTTGTTTTTCGGGGTTAAGTTTTTTAAGAGAACATAGACCTATATGGAAAATAATACTCTTCTTTTCTTTTATAAACCTTTTAGCCTCTATGGCAGGAAATAGTATAATGCCTGCAATGATACTTGCAAGAACAGGGAATAATCAGGTGGCACTTGGTATGGTATCTTCCTCAATAGGTATTGGTGCTCTTGTGGGAAGTGTTTTGGTGACATTAATAAAGCCTGCAAAGAGCAAAACGAAAGTGATTTTTCTTTCCTGTGCTGTTTCATTTCTATTGTGTGATATACTGTGGGGGCTGGGGAGGAATGTTGAAATATGGGTTTTCGCTGCTTTTGCTGGAAATTTGCCCTTGCCTTTTTTAAATGCAAATATAACTACAATTATGCGAACTAAAGTACCCATTGAAATGCAGGGGCGTGTTTTCTCTACTCGTGATACATTTCAATTTATTACTATCCCTATTGGTCTTTTCCTTGGAGGATTTTTGGCAGATCATATTTTTGAACCCCTGATGCTAAAAGTTTCACCTGTTCAACAAATTCTTTCAAATCTTGTTGGAACTGGGAAGGGGTCAGGCATGGCAGTGATTTTTCTCATTACAGGTGTGGTGGGTTTTTCTGTAAGTGTATGGAGCTCCAAAAAAGCTATATATAAAAGTTTGGACTCATAATACCGGACAAAATACAAGTAGTTATGGAAGATAAGTTTGAACACCGATAGATTTTTGTGGTGGGAAAGTTGAGTTATATATAAAAAAATAATATTATACTAGATAAAAATTAGTAAATATGGTATATTATAGAAGCATGATTCTTTTTTTCATTTTTTCTATAATTTTTTTCAATATAAGCCCTACGGGGCTTTTATTGATTTCTGTTTTTTATTTCCATTTTATTCATTATCTATCCACTCTTGAAAATTTTTAAGTCTAATTTTCTATTGATAAGGCTTATTTTTTTATAAGGAAAAGCATATCCTCATCACTTTTCATAGACTCTGCTTGTGCTCTGTTACTATAGCCATTATAGTATATATTCTGCACTATAGCAGCTACACTAATGTATACTTTGGTTAAACCTAAGTTCCCGAGTTTTATATAACATACTCGTGAAGCATTATAAATAGAGAATTAGGTTTTTATAGATGATATAAAATTACCACATATAAAAAGAGTAAAATTTGTAAATACCTTTAAATATACTGTTTCAATCTGTATGTGATATTTCCAATGGGAATTTAGGATCAAAAGTATAATTGTTATCTGATTTTTAAGTTTTTTCAATATTCTTCTAAAATGGATGCATATCTTCTTGGTGGAATTTTTAGGAATACCTGTTGAGAAGCCGGTAATAAATATATCGTTACAGGAAATAATATTGGGGTAGACTCACAATTGTACCACTCTTTGAGCAATGACAGGATGATGTAACAGACAAGTATCAACCGCTTACTTTTTCAAAAATATAGCTTTTCTCCACTTTAATTATATCACATAAAAAATTATAAATATAGACTATTTGTTCTCATTGACCAGTGCTATAATTCAATAACACTGATTATAAACAGCCTCTAGAAAGAGAACCTTCGGGGTACATTAAATGTTTGTAAAAGTTACATTATAGATAGCAAGTACAATATTCCGGTAAATCATTTTGTTTAAATAGTATTAAAATCACTAAAGGACATATCATCTAAAATTTTCTAAGGAGTGAAGTTATATCAAAAATTCCTAGCTTGTTACTATCTCATTCAATCTAATTGAGCCTTGGTTTTAGAAAATAAATTTATTTGAGGAGGAATGTAATGATTACAGACAAAGAAACATGGGATTATGAAAAGAACTATTTAGTAAGAGTTGTTAATGAAATAGAAATACAACTAAATAAAGGGATTAATGCCGCAAGCAATTTCAAAAAAGAAGCAATAGATATACAAAAGAGTATGTGGGAAGATGTAAAATGTGCCTCTACAAGTTTATTTGACCTGGAGTATGCTACTCAGATTTGGCAATATCAAACAGATATTTCTATTCAGGCCAGGAAGTATAAATTTTCATATGATACAGTAAACACTCTTGAACGAATGCTGCAAAGTCCTTATTTCGGAAGAATAGACTTTGTTGAGGATGGAGAGGAAAATGCAGAACAAATCTATATTGGTATACAGAATTTAAGGACGAGCAAAAATCTAGATATCCTTGTTTATGACTGGAGGGCGCCTATATCAAGCATGTTTTATGACTTTGAAATTGGTTTATGCAATTATGAGTGTCCTGCAGGATTAATCAATGGAAAAATGCTGCTTAAAAGGCAATACAAAATCGAGAATCTGAATATTGTCTATATGTTTGATAGCAGCTTAAGTATAAATGATGAAATGCTCAAGGAAATACTAGCGAAAAGCACCGATAATAGGATGAAAACTATTGTAATCAGTATCCAGCGAGAACAAAATACTGTTATCAGGAATAGCCAGGATAGGATACTTATTGTCGAAGGCCCTGCTGGTAGTGGAAAGACGTCAATTGCGCTTCATAGGGCAGCATATCTATTGTACAAATACCGGGATAGTATAAAGTCGGAGAATATCCTTATTTTTTCCCCAAACCATGTGTTTGAAGATTATATTTCCAGTGTTCTGCCTGAATTAGGTGAAGAGAATATTCAGAGAAGTACATTTGCACATTTTTTTAAAAGTGTATTTGGACCGGAATATAAAATTGAAACTATGAATCAACAAATTGAATATATCTTGTCAGGCTATTCTGATGAAACAAGGCTTCGGTGTATTAAATTTAAAGCATCATTACAGTTTCTTACTATCTTAAAAAAGTATGTACAGCAGCTTGAAAATGGGATATATGAGGAGTTCACAAATTTAGAATACAATGGTGTACTTATTATTTCTGCTGAAGATATTAACATGCTTTTTACGAATGACTATAGCCGTTTCCCATATGCGAAACGGTTGGAAAAGCTACGCCAACGACTTTTTTATCTTCTGGAGCAATGTGAGGAAAAGCGGATTAATGATTTATTGGAAATGGGTTCCCAACAAAACCATTCAATCACCGAGCAAGAGATATTAGCAAATAAAAAAGCAACGACAGAATATGAAAACCTTAAAAATAAGATCATAAAAATGACTTCTTTCGATATTTGCCTGCTGTACGAGAATTTATTTAAGAATATCCAAACATTTGCTCAAACTGAGGATATGCAGGAGATTGGAAATTTTGAAAGTTTTGGTATATATACAATCTGCCAATTAGAGCAGAGAAACATCAATTACGAGGATGTTGCTCCAATTATATTTCTAAAAGCTGTACTTGATATTGTAGGTAATACAAAATCTATTAAGCATGTTATCATTGATGAGGCTCAGGATTATACAGTTACCCAATATGAAATTTTCAAGAAGGTTTTTGGACACTGTAATATGACTGTGCTCGGAGACGTAAACCAGTCGGTCAATGGTTATATGAATATTGGAGGCTTTGATATTATCGCAGACATATTTAAAAGCATGAATGGGAAAAGCATTTCTTTAACAAAAAGCTATCGTTCAAGCAAAGAGATAGCGGATTTTTGCAAAGAAATCCTTATGTCTCAGAACCTCTCCGAACAGTTAAATCGCCATGGCAGTAAACCAAAAATCATAAAAATTAATGAGAGCGATTTATACAGAAGAATTGCTGCTGATATCACTGAGTTGAAGGAAAGGAACCATAAGCTGATTGCAGTTATCTGTAAAACGGCTAGTCAATGTGAAGCAGTGTATAAATCCATTAGCTCTTACATGGATATAAGTCTTATATCAAATCAAAACGAAGTATATCAAGGGGGTGTGGTAATAATTCCTTCGTACCTCGCTAAGGGTCTTGAGTTTGACGTTGTTTTAGTAAATTCTATTGAGGATAAGGATTATTCCAGAGAAGAAGACAGAAGGCTGCTTTATACAGTATGTACAAGAGCTTTGCATGAACTGTATTTATACTACTTTGATAACATGTCTGGTTTGGTTAAAAAGATAGATGAGGAGTTTTATTGTATAGAAAAAGTGGAATAGGAATTGAGTTGATTTTGCTGATATAACAACATAAAAACAAATAACTATCCTATTTTATAACGTTTATGAATTGAAAGTATTATGATGTATACGCCTCTGGATTAAATATGTAACAGATTAGCATGCTCTGAATAGGTGCCTAATCAAATTTGGTTAAGCACCATTTTATTAATTCAAACTTCGCACATTTGCACATGAAAATATATTGATATGGTAGACTTATCATTGGTTTGTTGCCCAAAATAATTGTTAAATTTAGTAATTGCTAGGAACTAGCAATTGTTTATTCTCAGCTTTTTAGGTATTCTAAGGAAATGTAGAATTATACAAAGTTTTGTAATATAATAAATAGACGTGGCTTTATAAATAACATAATATAAACAAATTGTTAAATGAAATCTATAATTTAAAAATGAAAGCGTTGTGACAAAGTGACCAAACAACTAAAAGCAGATTTCTTTTTGATATTTATTACAGCAGTTTGGGGTTCATCATTTACCTTAATGAAGAATATCTTAGACGATATACCTCCTTTTGCATTCCTTGCCTTGAGGTTTTCTACTGCTGCCATTATATTATTAATTATCTTTCATAAAAAACTTAGGGAATTAAATAAAGCATTAATACTAAAGGGTTTTGTTATTGGTTTGATGCTATTTGGCTCGTTAGTTTTACAGGTAATAGGCCTAAATTATACTACTGCACCCAACTCCGCATTTATCACAAGCCTTAGTGTAATTATGGTTCCTATAGTTTCGTCTATACTCTTGAAAAAGAAACCTGCTAGAAGTTCTATGATTGGGGTTGCCTTTGCTTTTATAGGGTTATTTTTTGTATCAGGTGGATTAAATTTCAAGGTGAATATAGGGGAAATTTTAACATTCCTTTGTGCAATATGTGTTACTATGCAAATTATATTTATAGATAAATTCACAAATAATGAAGATCCTATTCTGTTAGGAGTTTTACAAGTTGCTTTTTCAGCAATACTAAGTATAGGTTCATGGATTTATATAGACTTTAAGCCATTCACATTAAATCAAAGTATTGTAATTACTATTCTGGTAACAGGAGTACTAGGTACAGCACTTGCTTATACAGGACAGACAATCGTACAAAAATTCACATCACCTACTAGAGCGGCTTTAATATTCACGCTAGAGCCTGTTTTTGGAGTTGTTTTCTTCATTTTAATACCTAATTCTCAAACTATATCAGAAAAAATATCTATGCATACACTTATAGGTTGTGTACTTATTTTGTTGGGTACATTAGTATCAGAATTAAAATTTGATAAAAAAATTTTATCATCTTAAATTAACGCGTTGTGCTAATTATTTTATGACCCTTTCAGGGTAAAATTGTAGTACTAGTTTACTGGTACTTCCGTACAAATTTATCTAAATGGGTTACTCCCAAGATATTTGTTGAATTAGAATTGGTTCAGCATAGTTAATTATACCGCCGCTTTCATTCAGCATCCATGCTTCATTGTTACGCTAAAACCTACATCGTGTAGATTTTAGTAAAATCAACTATTCTTCTACCTATAAATTCAAACAAATATCTTTAACCAAGTATCCCATTTATCTAAGTTATACTCGCGTACCTATAACAATAAGTAGTTTACCTGCAAACTTAGTTCAAAATTAATTAGTACAACGAGTTAAATTAGCACTAGCAAGTAATTCCTAACTATTTAATATGGTTTGTGCGTGCATGACATAATTGTAAAGGATATTGGGAAAATAAGAATAAAGATTTTTGTCATTATAACATCAAAAAAGGAGACAGAAAATGGCTATAAATGTATATCTAAACTTTAGAGGCAACTGTCGTGAAGCTGTAGACTTCTATGCAGAAGTATTTGGAGTAGAAAAACAAAAAATTATGACTTTTGGTGATGTTCCATCTAATCCAGAAATGCCGAGCTCTGAAGATACAAAAAATCTTGTAATGCATACCTTTCTTGATATTAAAGGAAGTAAAATCATGTTTTCCGATGTTCCACAGGGTATGCCCTTTACTTTAGGAAACAACATCAGTCTTATTATAAACAGTAAGAGTACAGATGAAATCAAAGAAATATTCAATAAGCTAAAAGTAGGCGGGACGGTACAAATGGAACTTCAGGAAACATTCTGGAGTAAATGCTATGGTTTTTTGATAGATAAATTCGGAATAGGATGGCAGCTCAGCTACGAGGGCTGATAAAACGAAAGGAGGCATACTGTGCAAAAAATAGTTCCGCACTTATGGTAATACAGAAGCTAGAGAAAGCCTTCCTTAAGATGAAAAAAATTTGATTTGAATGCTCTGAAAAAGCCCGTTTGGGAAACTAGTATGTAGAAGAGCTATATGAAACAAAAGCAATCAGCTTCATTTTTACTTTTAAAAATTTATTTTTACTTTAGTTATTGTTTGACATTATATAATAATGTTATTATACTAAAAACAATAACGGAGTATCGATATTGGAAATAACTGAAAATACTTTGATGGGAGGTGCCAAGTTCATGTCATAACTTATATTTTATGTAAAATTTGAACATGGACATATATATGAAAAAATTAGAATTTCAAAAAATGGCAAATGAAATCCGAAAAGGAATTGTAACAGCAGTGTATAGTGCAAAGAGCGGACATCCAGGTGGTTCTTTGTCAGCAGCAGATATTTTTACTTATCTATATTTTAATGAAATGAATATTGACCCCAAAAATCCTAAAAAGGAAGATCGAGATCGCTTTGTTTTATCAAAAGGTCATGTGGCTCCGGGACTTTATTCCACATTAGCAAATAGAGGATATTTCCCAGTAGAAGATCTTAAAACTTTGCGTCATGTAGGTTCTTATCTTCAAGGTCATCCTGAAATGAAGCATATTCCAGGAGTTGACATGTCAAGTGGTTCATTGGGACAAGGTCTTTCTGCAGCAGTTGGAATGGCACTGTCTGCAAAAATGGATAATAAGAGCTACCGTGTTTATGCTCTCACAGGAGACGGAGAGCTTCAGGAAGGTCAGATATGGGAAGCTGCAATGTTCGCTGGACATAGAAAGCTGGACAATTTAGTAGTAATTGTTGACAATAACAATTTACAAATAGATGGCTGTATTAGTGATGTGTGTTCACCATATCCTATTGATAAGAAATTTGAAGCCTTCAATTTTCATGTAATTAATGCAGATGCAAATGATTTTGATTCCTTAGAGGCAGCTTTTAAAGAAGCTAGAGAAACAAAAGGTATGCCTTCCGTAATTATTGCAAAAAGTATTAAGGGAAAAGGCGTTTCATTTATGCAAAACAAGGCTGGCTGGCATGGAAAGGCTCCAAATGATGAGGAATTTGAAATTGCTATGAAAGAATTGGAGAAAGCAGGTGAAGAACTATGCCAGAAATAAAGAAGATTGCTACAAGAGAAAGCTATGGAAAGGCATTGGCTGAATTAGGAGCCAAATATGACAATTTAGTGGTATTAGATGCTGACCTTGCTGGAGCAACAAAAACAGATACTTTTATGAAGGTATTTCCTGAGCGTCACATAGATTGCGGTATTGCAGAAGCAAACATGACAGGAATTGGAGCTGGAATGGCTACAACTGGAAAGGTTCCATTTATAAGTACCTTTGCCATGTTTGCAGCAGGACGTGCATTTGAACAGGTACGTAATTCCATTGGCTATCCGCATCTGAATGTAAAGATAGGTGCCACACATGCAGGAATTTCAGTTGGTGAAGATGGGGCTTCTCATCAGTGCAATGAAGATATTGCATTAATGAGAACAATACCTGGGATGACTATTATCAACCCATCTGATGATGTAGAGGCAAAGGCTGCCGTTGATGCTGCATACAATCACGTAGGTCCTGTCTATCTCAGATTTGGAAGATTAGCAGTTCCTGTAATTAATGACAATGCTGAATATAAATTTGAGCTTGGAAAAGGCATTGTATTAAGAGAAGGAAAAGACTTAACTATAGTTGCAACAGGTCTTGAAGTTTCTGAAAGCTTAGCTGCAGCTGAGAAATTAGCGGCTGAGGGCATACAGGCAAGAGTAATAAACATTCATACAATTAAGCCATTAGATGAAGAGCTTATAATAAAAGCAGCAAAAGAAACTGGCAAAATTGTAACAGTGGAAGAGCACTCTGTTATAGGTGGATTGGGCAGTGCGGTATGTGATTGCTTGGCTGCGAACGCACCTACAAAAGTGTTGAAAATTGGTATAAACGACGTGTTTGGCGAATCAGGTCCTGCTAAGGAACTACTTGCAAAGTATGGTCTTGATGCAGATGGAATCTATAAGAAGATAAAGGAATTCTTGGCATAAGAGGTTAGATAAATACCTTTTAGTATGCTAGTAAGTTAATTGCTCTTCTTTTAGCTTACCGAATATAAATGTTCTTAATATAAATACACTTCAAATGTTAGTGTTTAGTCTAATATTTGTAGTGTATTTTTTATTTGGCTCATATATCTAAATCAAATTTTCTTGTCTTGAACTTTAAATTATTTTAACGCCTATGTAGAGCGTAATACAAATTTTTATAAACTGATAGTATTTGTAGCTTCCACAAGTTAACTTAATAACTGTAACATAAACATTATGGGATTAATAATATGGGATTATAAGTAATTTAGCACTGGAGTCTGCCTGTAGAAAAATAGTGTTTAAAGAGAAGTTAGAATCATATATAGGAGGTGCTAGTTCATTTCATTTCTTTTGTGATTTATAAAGAATATGAGACAAGAACATTATAATGGAAAATAATTGGCAATATAAAAAAATCGAAATGGAACTTCAAAAATTACAATTAGCTGCAACTAATTATTTTAACAATATTAGAGAGCTGTTTGAGAACTACATTAAATATTATAGAACGACATATGACAGCACATTTAATAAGTCTGGAACTTTATCTAGCATTATACCTGCAAGCGGGTATGATATATTTAACTATATTGCTAAGTATGGATTGGCAAATTTTCAAATCCAATTTGTGATGAGCCTAGATGGCAGACTGAACTTTGACAGACTTGTAAGGGCTGTGAGACTTTCATTTGATGCAGAACCTATTTTGGGTTGCAGATTTGTTTATAGTAATCCGCCATATTGGAAACGTTTTGACAACCTAGAAAGTATTGAGTTTTGCAAGCTAACTGTAACAGACAATCCCGATGAGGCTATTTCACAGTTTTTGGAAAGAACTATGGATATGGATAAGGATCCAATGGTTTTGATTGAACTGATACGTTCGGGACAAAGTGATACTTTGGTTTTGAAAATCAATCATGTATGCTGTGACGGAGCTGGTGCAAAGGAATATATAAAACTTCTATCTGATACGTATAACAGAATTTCTGATGAGGATAATGTTTTTATTCCACAGCCAAGTGTACGGGACAAAAAGGATCATGACAGTTTAAGAAATACAATTAGCAAATTCAATCCTATGACATCATATACTCCGCTGCAGCAAATGCCCTTAACTACATGGAATTTTCCTTGGAGGAATATTAAAATAGGCGATACAGGCTTTGAAATGCGTAGACTTCCAGAGGGGTGTTTGGATTCCTTAAAAGTATATGCTAGAGCAAGAGGTGCAACAATTAATGATTTGCTGTTAACTGCAATTTATAGGGCTATGTTTGAAATATCCAAGCCGCCCTATGGTTTGCCAATGGATATCTCAATCACATCTGACTTACGCAGGTATCTTCCAGATAATAAGGCTCATGCAATACGAAATTTCTCAAGTGGTGCTATATTTAGAATTGGAAGAAAGGCTAACGAATTATTTGAAGAAACATTATCCAGGGTTATGGTGGTAACAAAAGATTTTAAAAATAGGCATCCTAGTATTGCAAGTATTATAGGTGTAGAAAATTTTGAAAAAATTAATTTTCATCAGTTTTGTACTTATTTTAAAGCTATGTCTCAAGCAGTTGAATTAGTTTCACAAAACCCATTTTTTGTATTTAACAGGTGTTCTCCTGTGTTATCAAATATTGGCTTTATTTCAAAGTCTTTAGTTAAATTTGGAGAGAATACTGTAACTGATTTGTACTGCATTCCGCCAGCTGTACGTGCACCTGGGATTCTAATTGTGTCTAGCACCTATAACGATATAGTGACATTGGCAATAGGCTATTACAAGCCTTCAGTTCAAAGAACAGATATTGAGGGGCTTCTAAATAAAATTAGGGATGAATTGATTCAAAGTTGTAATCATGAGTTCACACATTTCCATTAATAAGAATATATTATTAAGTAAACATAACTAAAGTGAAGGTTTGTACGCGTAGTAAAAGCTTCAGCAATACGAAGCAGAGCTTGAGTTTATAAGCCGAGGCTTTCTATATAAGTAGCGTCTCACCAACGCTAAGATGGTAGTTTAACTCAATTTAGATGAAAGTGGAGGGGGAGATAAGCTACTAAAAATATTATTTTTGTGCCCAAAGTGGGCGTGGAGGTTAGTATGACTGTTAAAGAGAAGATTAATTTATTAGAAGAATTGTTGCTTGTTGAAAAAGACACCTTAAAGGAAACTACAGAATTAAATAGTATAGGTGAATGGGACTCTATGGCTGTAATATCTACTATTGCTATGTTTGATAGTGTTTTTGGTAAGGATATTAAAACTGAAGAGATTAAAAAGTTTAAAACAGTAAAAGACATAATTGATAAGATGGAATGAGGTGCAAATAATTGGCTGACGGGATATTGAAAAATGTAGAAATTAGAGGTATAACATGTGCAGTGCCTGAGAAAGTTGTAAGAAATGAAATGTATGCTCCTGTTTTTGGAGAGGATAAAGTTAAAAAATTTATCAATATGACAGGTGTAAAAACACGACACGTGGCTGCGGATGAGCAGTGTACCTCAGATTTATGTTATGTTGCAGCTAAAAACCTTATGGAAAGGTTGGATTGGGAAGCTTCAACAATTGATGCTTTAATTCTGATTACCCAAACTCCTGATTATGCAGTACCTGCAACTGCATGTGTTCTTCAATACAGACTTGGATTAAGTGAAGATTGTATTGCCTTTGACATAAATCTCGGCTGCTCTGCGTATGTTTATGGGCTATGGCAGGCAGCAACGATGATTTCAACGCAGAATATTAACAGAGTTCTTCTTCTTGTTGGTGATACTAGTAATTTTGGAATAAATCCCAGAGACAGCGGGACTGCAATGATTTTTGGTGATGGTGGAACCGCAACGGCTTTGGAAAGGTCGGAAGGAAAGGAAATTAAATATTTCTTGAAAACAAAAGGCAGCGGATATAAATGCATAATGGTTCCCGCTGGTCATGCAAGAAGCAGAAGTAAAACAAACATGAATTCATCAGATTACGAATTAGCTATGAATGGTGCTGATATTTTTAACTTTGCAATAACTGACGTACAAAAAGGCTTATCTGATTTTATGTCACAATATTCAATTGATAAGAATAATGTGGATATGTTTGTATTTCATCAAGCAAATTTATTTATTATTAAACATTTAGCCAATAAGCTGGGTATATCTCTTGGGAAGGTACCCGTATCTATTGACAGATATGGTAACACAAGCGGTGAGTCCATTCCGCTGACGCTTGTTGATGCTTTGGGAGAAGATACATCTGATGACACTATAAAGCTTGTAATGTGCGGTTTTGGTGTAGGATTATCCTATGGGGGTATATATTTGGAAATGAAAAAGTCTGTCTGCCTTCCAATGATATACACGAATTATTATTTTAATGGGGATGATAAAATTTGATAAACCCAATGGAATTGAGTGGTAAAAATATATTGATTACCGGGGCTTCGTCAGGGATAGGAAGAGATATTTCTATATTTTTAAGCAGGCTTGGAGGAAATGTTATTATGGCTGCCCGAAATGAAGAAAAGCTGAAAGAGACTTACAAAGAATTGGAGCCTGGCAATCATTCCTATTACTTAATTGATTTAAACAATTTAAAGGCTATTGAAGGTATGCTAGATGACATATGCAGCGGTGATAGGAAGCTTAACGGGATTGTTTATTCAGCAGGAATATCCCGTACAGTTCCTATACAGTACTTAAAAATGGAAGATTTAATGAATATTATGTCAGTTAATTTTTATGCCTTTATGGAGCTTGTAAAGCATTTTTCAAAACGAAAGTATAATGATAAGGGAGGTAGCATAGTGGCAATATCTTCTATTTCCAGTAGAGTTGGAGCCAGAGGGCTATCTGCTTATTGTGCAAGCAAGGGAGCTCTTGATAGTTCCATCAGATCATTAGCGGTGGAACTGGCAGCGAAAAATATTAGAATAAATTCTGTTGCACCCAGTATGATAAAAACTCAAATATATGACGGCTTAGTAGAGCTTGTCAACAATAATAATTTTGAAGCAGACTTAAAGAAAAGGCAAGTTATGGGTTTGGGAAAACCAGAGGATGTTGCCGGAGCAGCGGCATTTTTACTCAGCGATGCAGCTAAATTTATTACAGGTACGTCCATGATAGTTGATGGGGGATATTTGGCGCACTAGTCAATTTAAAATATATAAGTTAAAGACATGATAAGATACCATGTCTTTTTTCTTTAATATGTCAGCAAAATTGGTTCATATCTCACAACCCATAATAAGCTCCTCTTTAATTTTATTAAGAAGCATATCAATATTGTCTTTGCTAACTGTTCCTTTATAATAACCGGCAGCCAGCGTTAAAACAGAATTGTAGGTACATGCCATCAATAAAAGTCCCGGTGCACGGATAGCTGGAGGTAGAAGATAGCTATCTATTACGGACTGTCTGCCAAACTTAATTAGTGATTTTGAAATACAGCCTAAATTAGATAGGGTGGGAACGCATTTATTACCGCAATAAAGGGGACAATACTTTTGTGAATTTCTAGCTTCCTGCGAAGCTTGATAATAAGCCAGTGTTTCTTGGTAATTCAGTTTTTCAAGTCGCTCAAGACCAAGAGCACTTTGCAAACCAGGATATCCTTGCTTGATTTTCTTCATCATTGCAGCTGTTCTCTGTAAGGTTTCATTGAAGGGCTCATCTATCGACATTATAAGCTTGGTGCTTACTGAACCAGAAAAATTCCTTATTGCCTGTGTTTTATGATTAGGAAGGTAACGACGTAAATCTACTGTAATTGGAATTTCCATAGGCAGTCCATAAACAGGCTGACCCATTTGAAGCATAGCTCTATAGTATGCAGTTAGAATGAAATCATTAACTGTTACGCCTTTGCTTTTGGAATATTTATTTATTACATCAATAAAGCCATAGGGAAGTCTGATAACAGACATATTTGCTATATTTGAACTACATGCTTCCCAGGGGAATGACCACATAGGTATGGATACGTCAGACCCAGGTGAGAATATTGAATCTTGATTTGTAATTCCTAATTCTGAGAATAATCTATCTTGATCTTTTCTACCTGCGATTTTAGGTACAGGTGTAAAAGCTACATTTTCGTGCTCTATTTTATTGTATATGTCAGATAGTAGCTGTATATATTCTAAGGCTCCTAAACCATCACAGCAAGCATGATTAATCTTCAATCCAATAACATCATAGTGCTCGCAGCGCATTACTTTCACATTCAGCATAGGATCATTATCTATGTCAAAAGAGCTTTGTATAAAATTAGAAATGGATTGGTCAATATCATCTGTTTCCTCCAGTGAAAAATATTTGATTATCCCAATGTTATCTAAAGGTTTCCAATAGGGGTTGGTATCCTCAATAAATCTGCATTTAAAAACAGGTTCTGCCTCTAATGATAATCTAGCTGCTTGTTCCAATTTATTTAAGTCTATTTTTCCATCCAGTTTCAGTATTGCTTGAATTTGAAGATTAGAGGTGTTATAACGTGCCACATAATTATATATGTCATGTCCATTAGCAGGGAAAGTGCCTCCCTTTTCCATGTTTCTATTTGGAAAACTGTAGGCAGACATGAAATTTTCAAACATTTTACCGCAATATTTATAGTAACTAGTTATACTTTCAATAGTTTTATTATAAAAATCTATATTGTATTTGAACATATCATTCATATTAACCTCCACACCCCATTTTGGGAGCATAAGTATAGAAAGTTCATTTTGAGTTGCAGCTATTTTGCTTGTATAGCTGGCAAAACAAATAGTATTAGCTTTTATCAACTACTAGTGACTGTAGTAATGTGTAAATTTCAGGCGCGGCTTTTTCTATATTAAGTGGTTTAACACCTACGTTAGTCCACCCATGAACAGTACTTCCTGTTGCTAAAAGCCTACCGTTTATGTTGTTAAGCACTTTGTATTCAAATTTGATCTTGACGATGGAAACAAAGGTTATACAGGTCATTACAATTATTTCATCTCCGAATTTTGCAGGGCTTTTATATTTACACTCCATATGTGAAAGAGGAAGATATAATCCCAAAGAATTGATTTTTGAATATGGTATACCTGCTTTAACCAAAAAATCTTTCCTCCCTGTTTCAAACCACTCAGGGTAGACGGTATGATGTACTATACCCATTATGTCCGCATCAATAAAGTTTACCAAAAAAGAAGTTCGGGTGATAAACACGGACTGGACACCTCCTGTTCAAAGGGTTTAACTCCTTAGGTACAAAAATCTATTTATCGTTGGAATAGTCTTTTTCACAAGAGCATGCTCGTAAAAGTTCTTTTTCAATTGTAGTAAGAAGATTTTCAATATCCTTATGGCTGATAGAATCCTTATAATAGCCTATTGACATTGTTAATATATCGTTATAGGAATTGGAAAAAAGCATAAGTCCTGGAGCACGTATGGCAGGAGGCAATAAATATGCATCCGACACAATAGTATCTCCAAATTTAATTAATGCTCTTGATATGTTTCCTAGATTATTAAATTCAGGAAAGCATATATTTCCAACATAATATGGTTGACTTTTATTAATTTCAGAATATTTAGAAAGGCGCTTAGAATAATTAATTAAATAGGAATAACAAGTCTTTCCGAGATATTCTTCGCCGACAGCACTACTAATACCGACTGGTCTGCTGCTATTGGAGAAAAGCTGTGTAGAGTTTTCGGCTTGAGCTTTTACAACCCTAGATAAAGTGTCTTCAAAAGATTCATTCGAAATTTTTGCTATACTTGTTATAAAGTCCCCAGAAAAATTTCTTGCTAATTGGGTTCTATTATCGTTGATATAATTTCGCAGGTCTGTCTTAGAAGTGATATCCATTGGAATACCATATATTGGTTTGGATAATTTAAACATTGCTCTATAAAATGAGGTTAGTAATAAATCATTTAATGTTGCGCCCCTAGACTTACCATATTGATATATTGAATCCAAACTTGCATGAGTAATTCTGTTAATAGCATAACGAATGTCATCTTTTCCACTGTTTCTCCAGGGGAAGGCCCACATGGTTTTAGGAAAATCCAGCATGGAATTCCACTTGAGCTCAGGGTGCGCGCTGCCTAATTCTTCATATAATATACTTTCATTTATCATACTGTCTATACGGGATTGCGCTTTAAAGTCAACATCCTTTTGGTCTATGCTGGAGTATATATTTGACAATAACTGTATATATTCCTTTGCATAGGTTCCATCACAGCATGCATTATTAATTTTCAATGCTAATATGTCATAATCTTTTAAACGAATTACTTTAGCTTTTATATTAGCATCACTATCAACCTTTAACGGCTCTTGTATGAATAATTTAACAGCTTCATCTGGATTATCAGTCTCTTCAATTGAGCAAAAAGCTATTTCGTCAAGGTTTTCTAAACGTTTCCAAAAGGGTGGCTGGCTTTCAACAAATGTGCAACCAAAGACTGGCTCTACATCAACAGATAGTCTAATTGCTTTATTTATTTTGTCCAAGTTTAACCTTCCATCAAGCTTTAATATAGCCTGAAGCTGTAAAAAAGGCATGTTATACTGAGAAAGATGGTTTAATATATCATGTCCGCTTGCAGGAAAGATATCAAGGTTATCACTGCTATTATCCTCACTAGAATTATCTATATCGGGGGCAAGGTTTTCAATAGGAGGTATAGACTCTTCTTGAGCTTCAGCTTCATCGGACAATTCCTTTTCAAAAGAAGCGATATTCTCGTTTGGCGGTGTTTCTGAAGAAGAGGAGGTATGTCCTTTAGAGTATGAATTTGGAAAAGTGTCTTTGTTGAGATGGGCAAATTCCTTAATTGCCATAGAATAATTTTCATAGTACTTAATAATATTCTGAAAAATATCTTCACGAAACTTACTGAAAGCATCAATATTGTTTTTATAAAACTCAGTATCTATGATATTAAATTCTTTATGAACTTTTGTTAGGTTCTCAAAAGGATTGGTATTATCAGAAGCACTAGTTCTATTTCCAGTTTCCATAATTATTATCCAGCCTCCCTCTAACACAGAATTTATTAAAGAAGCGGCATGGACTTGCTCCTCCTTCTTTTTTATTTTAGGCACTTCACAAAATACTAACCAATTATAGCGCGCCTAGATTCAAAATGAAATTATTCGATTTTATACACCATCAAAAACCACTTGTGGTTTTTGTGGCTCGAAAATGCACCTTGTTCGTACATACTTTATTTTCGAGCTTATTACATTCAGCGGCGTGTAAGCGAGGCGGGAGATATTCTCACAGCCTCAAAACCAAAGCGGTACCCTCCACTTATTGAAGAGGGGGACATTTTGTTGCCTTGTTATATATTAAAATTTCTTAAACACAAACTTAGGCAAGATCTACAATAGCAGTATATGAACTAAATACTCAAATGTTACATATGGGAAGGCGGAGGAACTTAAAGAAAAAATGGAGTAAGAAGTTTAAGCTAAACACTCCTTCAGAGCTTCCATAGATAAGATCTTAAAAGAATTCTGATAGTAGTCAAGAATATTTTCTTCCTTCATTTTAGCAAGCTCACGGCACATAGAAGTTCTGGAGACATTGAGAAACTCGGCTAATTCATTTCTATTAGGAGTTATCTGAAAGTTCAGGCTATTTCTGTCTTTAGCTTCATGTAAAAGGTAAGCTGCAATTTTTTCTCTCATACCTTTTAGAGTAAGAAGTTCAATTTTAGTATTCAGACTGTAATTTTTCTGACCGAGAATAAGCATCATATTCTGAATAATCTGAATGTGGAAGTTACAGGAATTGCTACAGCTTTTGGTAATTCTCTCATAAGGAACAAAGAGTATTTTTGTATCTTCCTTTACCCTGATTGTAACAGGCGATATGCGTTTTACAGTGCAGACAATTCCCTCGCCGAAAATTTGAGAAGGAGTTAGAAAAGCCATTATATGACGGTTTCCAGCAAGGTTTTCCTTAATAATCTCCGCTGAACCAGTTAATAGAATCCCTACATGGTTAATTTCATTTCCAGAGAAAAAAACATATTCATCATTCTTGTAGGTCTTTGTATAGGAGCCTAGACAGGATAGCAGTGGCCCCAGGTCTTCGTCTGCAATGCCCTTAAATAATGTGCATTTTGATAATACAGCTGTATAATTCTCCATATTTTTATCCACGCTCACATTTTACATTAATTATTCAATGTAAAAATGACATGGAAGCTCCACCTCCAAAAAAATATTGTTAATTTGTGCTAGTTTTTTATATTTTGTAGCTATAGCTACATCATCTTAGTACTAATTCTATTATACTGAGACTATCAAATCAAGCACAATAACTTAGCAAATAAATTAAAAATAAAAACAATAAAAAGGAGATAGATTATATGGAAAATAAAATGTTTTGTTATCAATGTCAAGAAACTGCAGGCTGCACAGGATGTACTAATATGGGTGTATGTGGAAAGTCACCAGAGCTTGCCAAAACTCAAGATTTATTGATTTATGCTACAAAAGGCTTAAGTGTTGTTACAACCGCACTAAGAAGCCAGGGAGAAAATATTTCACCAGAAGTAAATCACCACATTACTCTAAATCTTTTCACAACAATTACAAATGCAAACTTTGATAATGATGTAATTTATCAAAGAGTGCTGGATACTTTAAAAATCAAAGAAACTCTATTGAATAAAGTAACCAATAAGGAAAGCTTGCATCAAGCAGCATTGTGGAATGGTACTACTAAAGAGGAACTAGATGCAAAAGCAGAGATAGTTGGAGTACTTGCAACAGAAAATGAAGATGTAAGAAGCCTTAGAGAACTTATTATATATGGAAATAAAGGCTTGGCAGCTTATATGAAGCATGCTAATGAGCTCGGCTATGATGATGATGCAATAAATGCATTTATGCAGAAGGCATTGGCAGCGACCTTAGATGACAGCTTAAGTGCAGATGCTTTAGTGGCACTTACTCTAGAAACAGGTAAAACAGGTGTGGATGGAATGGCGCTTTTAGATACCGCAAATACTTCAACCTATGGTAATCCTGAAATTACAAAAGTTAATATTGGTGTAGGTAAGAATCCAGGTATCTTAATTTCTGGACATGACTTGAAAGATCTAGAGCAGCTGCTAGAACAAACACAGGGCACAGGAGTTGATGTTTATACTCATTCAGAAATGCTTCCAGCTCACTACTATCCTAAGTTCAAGAAGTATAGCAATTTTGTAGGTAACTATGGAAATGCATGGTGGAAGCAAAAAGAAGAGTTTGAAAGCTTTAATGGACCAATTCTTATGACAACAAACTGTATTGTACCTCCTAAGGACTCATATAAAGCAAGATTATTTACAACAGGCTCAGCAGGCTTTACAGGATGTACTCATATTGACAAGGATGAAAAGGGTAACAAGGATTTCACCGCTATTATAGAAATGGCAAAAAGTTGTGCGGCTCCAACACAAATAGAAGAGGGTGAAATCATTGGAGGCTTTGCTCATAATCAGGTTTTAGCATTGGCTGATAAAGTTGTAGATGCTGTAAAATCAGGTGCTATCAAGAAATTCTTTGTAATGGCGGGCTGTGATGGACGTCAAAAGTCTAGAAATTACTACACAGACTTTGCAAAAGCGCTTCCAAAGGATACTGTAATTATGACAGCAGGTTGTGCGAAATATAAATATAACAAGCTTGAGCTTGGTGATATCAACGGAATTCCAAGAGTACTTGATGCAGGACAATGTAATGATTCATACTCCTTGGCAGTAATTGCACTTAAGCTTAAGGAAGTATTTGGACTTGATGATATAAACAAGCTGCCTATTGCTTTCAACATTGCATGGTATGAGCAAAAGGCTGTTATAGTTCTTCTTTCACTCTTGTATTTAGGAGTAAAGAATATTCACCTTGGCCCAACCTTGCCAGCATTCCTTTCTCCAAATGTTGCAAAGGTGTTGGTTGATAACTTCGGAATTGGCGGAATAACTAATGTAGAAGATGATATCAAAATGTTTTTAGGCGATGACGAAAAGGCTGCTATTACAAAAAATATGGTGATTGGAGATATATTGAAAGCAAATCCTGATAGTGCAAAGGTATTAATGGAAGCAGGAATGCATTGTCTTGGATGTCCTTCATCTCAGGCTGAAACACTAGAAGAAGCTTGTTTTGTACATGGAATAAATGTTGAGGATTTGCTTAAAAAATTAAACTAATATCCATTAAGAAATGTTATTTTATTTAAAATTAAGCACTATAAAAAGCAGCTGTGACTTTGTTTGTCACAGCTGCTTTAGTATACTAGCTATTTTACTAATATTGCATCAAAAACGCTCTTGTTTTTAACAACAACATACTTTGAGTCTGCAATTAGCTTATCCATATATAAATCTGCCGCATCACTTGTAAGCTGTGTACGGATAGATTCCTTAACATCTTCATAAGTGCTTCTTTTTACAAATTTCATTATATGATAGCCATAAGAGGTTTTTATAATACCGGTATCGCCTTCTTTAGCCTGGAAAGACCAATCTTCAAATTCCTGTACCATCTCACCTTTGCCAAAGGTATATTCTCCACCAGAATCCTTAGAACCAGGATCCTCTGAATACTCCTTTGCAAGAGAAGTGAAATCTTCTCCAGCTTTTACTTTTAATAAGATATCATCAGCTTTTTTCTTAATTACTTCTAGTTCCTGTGCACTTTTATTAGAGTCTGCTAATAACAATATGTGTTTTACAGTAACCTTTTCATAACTGGATTTATTGCTTTCATAGGTCTTTAAAATCTCATCTTCTGATATTGGAAGCTTGCGTATTTCTGCTTGCAAATTTTTGTTGGCTAATTCATAATCCTTTAGAAATTGAGTGTACTCTGACAAGCTAATACCGTAGTATTCCTTTAAGCTTTTCTCGGCAGCTTCTTTACTGCCTTCCTGCTTAATTATTTCTGCTATTGTGCTATCAATTTTTGCAAGATCCTCAGCATTTAAGACTGTTTTGTTTTCTTTAGCTTTCGATAAAAAGATTGCCTGTTCTTTTGAATAATCAAGAGCCATTTGTTTAGCTAAATTTGCAGCTGTTTCATCGTTTATCACTGTATCCCACATGTTTTCTTTTATGGATAGCGTAGCTGCATTCTGAGACATATAATTCTTTAAATAATTTTTAGCGTTACTTAAGTAAATATAGAATTCAGGTCTTTTGATTTTTTCGTTGCCGACACTAGCTACATAATCACTAGGTGAGCCTATGGAAATTGACTTGGTACTGCCTTCCCAGTTCACGCATAAGCCTAGATTTTGTGAAACAAATTTTAATGGTACCATAGTTCTTCCATTAATGGATTTTGGTGCTACAGTAGACGTTACCTTTTTACCATTCACAAGCGTTGACGTTTTATTAAGCCACAATTCAACTTTGTTTTTATTGTATGTAGCAGTTACTTTTTTGTTTTTGCTGTCCCAGCTGACTTGTCCGCCAAAGGCTTCAATTATTGTACGTATAGGAACTAAAGTAGTGTCCTTAACTAATACAGGTGTAACTTTATTATCAGTGTCAATAGCCTTCTCAATTCCGTTAACCAACATATTTGGTTTTCCAATGGTAAGTATAATAACTTCATCACTTCTGACTGCGGCATAAGAAGAAATTACAGAACCTCCTGCTAACAAAAGTGTTAGGCCCATTGCTATCAAGAATTTATTTTTCATTTTAGCCTCCCCCAAAAATAGTAATATCCTGATTACTCAACTTTCCTAATGAAAAGTTTTATCCATGCTCAAGTTTATCAATAGTTTGTTACTAAGTACTAGCTTAATTTAAGCAATTATTTAACTTTTCATTTGATAAGTCTCCCACACCTGCAATTTTTAACTGGGAATGTTGAGTATATTACTTATAAAACAGCATATTTACACTTCGATTATATACTATTTTATACATATTCTCCACGATTTTTAGAAATAATTTCTGTTATATCCTGTTAATATTGAAAAAATTTAATTGTCGGAAATACCTTTAATTTAGCAGTTAATATAAAATAGCCTAGCAATTAAAAATGATTATTATATCGGGAGTAAAAATTTTGGACAAAATACAGGAGTTTTAGACTGATATTAAAGGAATTATATCAATAAAAATCTTTGTAAATTAATAGCTTAGAGATTCAAGAGTATATTACATAAATACCAAGTGCATAAGAAAATATATTGAAAAATAACTTATGGAAATTTATAATTGCATATATAACTCGAAAATAAAGTTTGTACTAACATGGTGTGTTTTCGAGCTACAAAAACCACAAGTAGTTTTTGATAGTGTTTTGATATTGTTTAGTTTTGCACCAATTAAAAAAACAACAGTTTATTTAGGAGAGATATGATTAAAATATATAATAGAAAAACGGGAGAATACGAAACTGAAAATGTGGCAGGGGGTACACTCCTTAATGCCTTATACACATCAAAAGCAGGCAATTTAGGTCTTGAATTGTTAGTGAAAAGAAAAATATATTCTGCGCTAACAGGCTTTTTCTGTGATTTGAGGTTGAGCAAGAAAAGTATAGCAAAATTTGCAAAGAACTTCTCAATTGATTTAGAGGAATGTGAAAATAAGCTCAATGACTACAGCAGTTTTAATGAATTCTTTTCGAGAAAATTGAAGACTACAGCCAGAAGCTTTGAGAAGCCAGAGGACGAGCTTCTATCACCAGGTGACGGGCGTTTACAGGCATGGAATAATATTGATTATAAAGACATTATACAGGTAAAGGGTATGAGCTATAGTCTTTCAGACTTGTTGCAGGATGAAAAATTAGCCAAAGAATATGAGGGCGGAGTATATATGATTTTGAGGCTTTGCCCAGTAGACTATCATAGATTTCACTTTTTTGACAGTGGTGTTTGTAGTAGAGCAAAAAAGATTAAGGGCGAATACTATTCTGTTAATCCTGTAGCACTTAGAAAAATCCCAGAGCTTTTCTGCAGAAATAAGAGAGAATACAGTATATTCAAGACGGACAATTTTGGTGAGGTTCTATATGTTGAAGTGGGAGCAACCTCTGTTGGTTCAATTGTTCAGACCTACGTTCCTGACCGCAGAGTAAAAAGGGGAGAGGAAAAAGGGTATTTTAAGTTTGGTGGTTCAACAGTGCTTCTGTTTTTTAAGAAGGATAAAGTTATGATAGATACAGATATTATAAATCAGACAAATAACGGTTTTGAAACTAAAATTTTAGCTGGTGACACTATAGGCAAAAGATACTTAAAAGGTTAACTATACAAACTGTACAAATTTTGTTCTTGAGAAATAGGCTGTTTTTTTGTTGTTAATAACTTTATATTGGTTTATAATAAACTAAGTTGGATTTTTAAATATACAAAGACTTTGTAATTTAATATGCAATATAGCTTTAACTATGTTGCTTGTGCGGCTTCAACGGAGATGCAGCAATTATATTATTTAATGGTGGATATTAGCAAAAATAAAAATTGTTGGCGTAAATATAGGTTATGGAGGTTGTTATGAGTGAAATTAAATCAATCGGAGTTTTAACCAGTGGTGGAGATGCACCAGGTATGAATGCTGCTATTCGTGCAGTTGTTAGAACTGGAATATATCATGGAATTAAAATGTTTGGAATTAGGAAAGGCTACAATGGTTTAATTAGTGGTGATATTTTTGAAATGAACGCAAGAAGTGTTTCTGATATAGTTCACCGTGGTGGAACAATACTGCAAACTGCCAGATGTAAAGAATTTACTACTGATGAGGGTATGCAAAAGGCAATGTCCCTGTCAAGAGCTTTTGGATTAGATGCACTTGTTGTAATTGGCGGTGACGGTTCCTATAGAGGAGCTAGAGATGTAAGCAAATTTGGAATGAAGGTAATGGGGCTTCCAGGTACTATTGATAATGATATCGCCTGCTCGGAATATACTATTGGCTATGACACAGCAATGAATACAGTTCAGGATGCACTTGATAAAATTAGGGATACTGCATATTCACACGAAAGATGTAGTGTACTTGAGGTTATGGGTAGACGTGCTGGTCACATAGCATTGAATGTAGGCGTTGCTGGAGGTGCAGAGGTAATTTTGCTTCCAGAAAAAGAATTCGATTTTGATAAGGATATAATCAGAAGAATAGTTCAAGGACGTAATAACGGCAAGAAAAACTATATTATTATTTTGGCAGAAGGTGTTGCTGAGAAAATTGGTGGGGCTCTTGAATTAGCAAAGAAGATAGAAGACCTTACTGGAATTGAGACTAGAGGTACAGTACTCGGATATATTCAAAGAGGTGGAAGTCCATCAATCAGAGACAGGGTAATGGCTAGTGCTATGGGAGTTAAGGCAGTTGAACTGCTTAAGGCTGGTGTTTATAATAGAGTAATGTGTGTTGAAAAAGCTAAGATTGTTGATGTAGATATAGATGAAGCACTTTCAATGAGCAAGGATATTGACCATGAGATGCTTAGATTAATTGAAATTTTATCTATTTAGTCAGGTTTTTAAGCACAAAACTGATAACCCTTAATAAAGATATACTATAGTCCGATAGCATATCTCTATTAAGGGTGTTTTTATTATTTTTATAAGGTGGTTTTTCGAAATGTTTCTACTTTTTATTCTTAAATATTAAATTCTGATATTTGAAAGGGGCGGGAATATCACTATCCACACCTGAGAGATATGAAGTATTTCCAAATAATTTTAAAGCATATGGTATGCTGGAATTATCGCTAAAAACAGTAGAATATAAAACATCACAGAATCTCTGTGTCCTTTGGTATGCTTCAGTGAAAAGATCAATAAATGAGAGCCTGCTTTTTATGTTTTCGTCATGAGGCATACACCATTCAGCATTTCCAAGATTCAAATAATCTAGTCCGTCAGTTAGCTTGAGGGGAAAGATAATACTTGAATAAAGAGGAAATCCATAAATAATAGAGTCTAATAAGCCAATTGCTTTTTTCTTTATTCCAGTAGAATCCTTGCAAAGCTTTTCCACTAAAAACATATCTTTAATGGCTTTGCAAATTTCCTTTTTCGGAATTTGAATAGCATAAACTGATTTAATAACACTTTCATACATTTCGCTAATTATATTCCGCTCTGTAGAAGTTATATTAATAAGTTTGTAAGGATATATTTCATGTACTTTCTTATTTAAAAGCATGTCACACATTAATACATCAATAGAGGTTTCAAATTTTCTATGATAGCATATAAAAAGATTTTCGTTTGTGTTTTGATTGGTTTTGAAACCTGACCTATAATAAATATATGGATGTCCCAGGCTGTCCATGCAGTTATGGCATAAAAAGCCCATAAAATATACAGTTAGAACATTTTTAGGATATTCATTTTGCTTAAGTATATATTCAATAATAGCTTTAAAAAATAAATTTACTTTAGATGTATGCATAATGTGTCCAATGTTGGAGGGGAAATTTTTCTTGTTCCAGGGCCAAACTTCATGAAAAAACATTATATCAGGACCTTGAGTACCTAAATTAAATACATTCTGGAATTTGCCAATAAGCTCCTTGCATTTTTTACTTTCTATATTTTTAATAGACTCCATTCCACAAAGGTAATGAGTAACTATATTTGGCATATGTGCGCCCTCCTATAAATAAAAGAAATTCTAAATAGCATAGCTCAACTTATCATTAAATTATACCATTTAAATTTCTATAAGTTTATTATATTTAGTATGTCTAAATAAATTGAAAATCAACTCAAACTTCGCACATAAAAAACCTATTGGAGCGGTAGAATTATCAATGGTTTGTTGCCAAAACAACTCGAAAGTATAGTTGGTGCTTACATTGTGCGCTTTCGAGTTTGCTATGGGTGGTATTTACTTAAATGATTCGTATAGGTATTTTTGCCGCTTTTCCACATTCATCATCCATGGTTCATAAAGTTGACGCAAAAAACTATGAGCTTGTTGAACAATTTATACATACTTGAATACTACTATTATGATATTAATAACACTAAATTTTCTTGATTCCTACGGCAAGTTTTTACCAACCCAATTTATCAATATTACTTTTACAAACTATTATTCGCCCATAACTCACAAATGTAGAGTAACAGAGAATATTATTAAACAAGCATTGCTGTAACACTCATTATATCAGCTAAGTATTAATATATCTAGAAGTTGTCCTAAATATAACATTTAATACTAGTTTTTGGTTTGAACTATTTATAAGCTATTGACAAATGGCGTGTTTAGTTATATAGTTAGTTACATAAGTAATCAACCAAATGACCAATTAACTCATATAATATTTTTGAAGAGAAAATATGGAGGTGATATTTTGAAAATAGACTTTAGCAAAGATAAGGCAATTTATATCCAATTAGCTGAGGGAATAGAAGATGCTGTTCTTTCAGGAGTATATGAAGAGGAAACGCAGATTCCTTCTACAACTGAGATTTCTGTAAATTACAAGATTAATCCTGCAACAGCACTGAAGGGAATAAACTTACTGGTTGATGATGGTATTGTCTATAAGAAGAGGGGGTTAGGTATGTTTGTAGCAACAAGGGCAAAGGAAAAGATTCTTGACAAGAGGAAAGTAACTTTTTTTGATTCATACATTACTACACTAATTTCTGAAGCTAAAAAGCTTTCCATTTCTAAGGAAGATATAATAAAAATGTTAGAAAGAGGGTTTGATAAATGAGTTATATAGAGATTAAAAATATTACAAAAAAATTTGGAACTACAGCTGCACTTGATGATATATCGATAACTCTGGAGGAAAATAAAATATATGGGCTTTTAGGAAGAAATGGTGCAGGAAAAACCACACTGCTAAATCTTATGACAAACAAACTTTTTCCTACAGAAGGAGAAATGTTAGTTGATGGTGATAATGTTATAGAAAATGATAAACCTTTATCAAAAATGTATTTTATGACTGAAAAAAACTTCTATCCAGATAGTATGACTGTCAAAGGTGCGTTTAAGTGGGGAAAGGAATTTTATCCTACTTTCGATGAGAAATATGCAGAAACCTTAAGTGAAAAGTTTTTGCTTAAAACAAATAAAAAGATAAAATCTCTTTCAACAGGTTATAAATCAATTTTCAAAATAATCATTGCCTTATCCTGCAATGCACCAATTATTTTGTTGGATGAGCCTGTACTTGGTCTTGATGCCAACCATAGAGATTTGTTTTATAAAGAGTTGATACAAAGCTACAGTGAAAATCCTAGAACAATAATTATTTCAACACATTTAATTGAAGAGGCTGCTGATATAATAGAGAATGCAATAGTTCTGAAAAATGGGAAGATAATTATGAATGACTCAGTTGAAAATATACTTTCACAAGGTTTTTGTGTTTCAGGGAGTGCGGCGGCAGTTGATAAATTTATAGCCGGTAAAAATGTTTTGGGCTCGGATACTCTTGGAGGGCTAAAAACAGCATATCTTATGGAGAAAATTAATCAAAGCAGTGTTCCTGATGGATTGGAAATATCAAAATTGGATTTACAAAAATTATTTATTTACATGACGAATTCTTAGGAGGGATGAAATGAGATTAAAATCAGTTATTAGGTATAATATTTGTGATATAAAGTATGGAGTATTGATTTATTACGCTGTTATTGCTGCAATAATGGGCTTGCTGGTTTTTACACAGCAAAGTCGAATTGTAAATATTGGTAGCAGTGATGATATTGTTTTTGTAAGTGGTGCGGAGGCATCTGCAATTTTCTTGTTTGTGTGCGGCTTAAACTCCTTTAAACAAAATTACTTGTATTTATCAACCAATGGAATTACTAGAAAAGCTCAGTTTTATGGCTTTCTCAGTAGTTCGGCTATTATTGCTGCAGCAATGGCTTTTATTGATACTGCATCCACAAATATAATAAATATATTTATAGACTATCATCCAATGTTTTACCAGATATTTAAAGGTTTCACAGCAGAGTCCTCTCAATTGCTAATTACTTTAATGAATTTTTTATGGAGCACAGCAGTTTATTTACTTGCATTTGTTATAGGGTACTTTATAACTACTTTATACTATAGAATGTCAAAAATTCTTAAAATAGTTGTATCTGTAGGAGTATCCGCTTTATTAATGATTGGTTCTCCTATGTTAGCTAGTTATTTATATAAGGTTGGATATCTTTATGAATTCTCAGCTGTTATAAAGTTTTTGGCAGATGGAAATGGTAATCCTAATGTGAGCATAATAATTTCAATACTGGAAACTGCCATATTAGCAGGATTATCATATTTGCTGGTTCGAAGGGCACCTGTGAAGGAGTAAGAGATTATTGGATAGTAATTTTGGGTTTATTAATCGGATAACGAATATACTTGACAAAATTATGAAAGTACAATAAGTTAATAGCAAAGCTTGGTTAAAAATAATTGCCCAAATAATAAAAAGTACCAGATATTTATCCTTTGCAGGATACTGGTACTATTTCATTTGACTTCATATGTACTCAACTTTCCCAGTTGAATTGTAGGTGTTCAACTGGGAAAGTTGGGTTGCTTATTCTACTAATGGTTTTATCTTATCCAAATAGCTCTGCAATTCTTTAGAAATCTTGTCATCAAAGCTCATTGAAAAGTCAAAGTAATGCTGGTTTGAACTACCCTTGAGTATAACCATATAGTTAGATGCATTGTCTTTGTATGCTTCGTCAATTGACAATTCCAGAATTTCCTTGATTATTGCTTTGTCTGTGATTTCAACACTTTCAGGTGATGACTGGATTGTTTCGGTTTTTCCATAAGAATTATATTTATAATCTTTATAATTCAATGACTGTAAGGTAATAGATTCTATATTTTCTGGTTTTACAATTATTTGTTCATAAATACCCTCTTTTTTCAGCCAATCAAGAGTATTTGTATAATCTGAACGAAGTGCATAGGTTATGTTTTTATCTTTTGTGTCAATTATAGTTATGGTGATTATTTCCTGAGGATATGATATCAAAGCCTGGTAATCTAATGCCTGGATATCCTTTCTAATAGCTGTTTTAAAGCTTTCTAGTTGAGCCTTATCTGAAATAATAAAAGGATTTTTAGCTGCGCGCCTGTCATTTATTTCTATATATTTTATATCTTCAGCTTCCTGATAGAGTATTGGAAATCTATTTTCCTTGTATTCATCACTTTCATAAATTGGAGCAAGAACTGAAGCGTGGTTAATAGTATCTATTGAATATTTTCTGATTATTCTTTTACCGTTCTTCAGTTTATAAGCAATATACTGATTATTTCCGTTTTTGCTTCTGTTATCTAGTACATATTTATGTAGTTTTGTAACGTTTTCAATGTTTTTTGAATCTTTATAAAGTTGTGTATCGCTATTATCATAATGGTCTTTATTAAAGTATGGATCATCCTTATTTTCAAACCAACGAATATCGTAGCCGATATATGTTTCCTGAACTTCACTCGGATCCGGAATTTTATTAACATAGCCGATAACGTCGAAACGTATACACAAAGTCATAATAACCAGAACCAACGCAAAACCTAAATACCCTTTATACGTATGTAATACCTTAAAGGATTTGTTTGTTATCATTTGAACAACAACATAAGAAATTAATGAGCTTATAAAATATCCAAAAATTGCAAATGAGATGCTGTTATTTCCTATTCCTAAAAAATAAGCTCCTCCAAATAGAGTTGCACATGAAACAAAACCATAAATAAATACTGGCCTAATAGGTCTAAAGGTAATTATGTCTCCCGCCGTCTCTGGTCTTCTGATTTTAAAGGCATATAGTCCACCAATTAGTAAAGCTATAGTAACTGCAATGTAAACAATTGTTATTACAACTGGAGAGGATTCATAAGCATCCATGTTAAATAATCTGAACATTGGCATATCATTGTAGAAATTTCTGTTTGAATAAGTATCAAATCCGTATAAGATACCCTTGAGGTTTATTTTTACAAATTCTGATAAATATGTTGGAAGCAGATTTAGTATATAAACAAAAGCCAGCTGTGCAATAGAGTTGCCTGTAAACATGCCAACAAATACTGACATGGCAATAAACATAATACCAAACAGCATTGAATAACCTAACCAGATGAATATCAGTGCTACAGAATAAAAGGCTGAGAGTGAGCTAAAGCAATTCATAAGTAGCATTATTATTGTATTTAAGAATACTGGTATAGTAAATAAAATTATTGCAGATAAAAGACTGTTAAAATATAGTACTGCTCTTGTTAATGGCAAGCTATGATATAATGATGCCGAACGGCTTTTTTGCATATATCTGAAAACTAAAGCTCCGATTGCTATTGGAACTACAAGTAGGAAAATCTGACTAGAGCCTCCGTTAAAAACTAGTTCTCTTTCAATAAAATCTATAAACCATTTAGGGTTATTGTGATTATTAATATGCTGCATATAGTGGTTGAAGGGCATTGCAAAAAACAGTGCTAAAGCATACAGAGCACTAACCCACCAAAATCTCTTGATATCACTGATAATTAATCCCTTTTTAAATAAGGATGTTTTCAATTTCATAGCCTTTACCCCCTAATTCGTAAATAAATATTTCTTCAAGAGAAAGTGGGAGAATATCCAAAATAACAGGATTAGTTGATTTTACTCTTGAAATGATGCTTTCCTTGCTTCCTCTGACAATGAATTGCAGTACACTTCCGTTTTTAGTCTGATGCAATACCTCTGCAGCCTTAAATATGTCCGTCGGAGCATCCCCTGTATAGGCTAGCTGTATTTTGTGAATGTCAGATTTCATATTGTCAAGCTCACGCTCAACCATCATTTTGCCATTAAAAAGAATTCCAACATGATCACATACATCTTCTAATTCGCGTAAGTTATGAGATGAAACTAATACAGTAGTTCCATATTCAGCAACGTCCTGTAAAACCAGGTTCCAAACCTTTTTTCTCATTACAGGGTCAAGACCGTCTACAGGCTCATCTAAAATCATTACCTTTGGTTTAGCGGAAATTCCTAACCAAAAGGCAACCTGTTTCTGCATACCCTTTGAAAGCTTTGTCACTCTCCTCTTAATATCAATAGGGAAGACCTGCTTCAAGGTATTGAATCTTTCCCAGCTCCAAGTTGGATACATGCTTGCATAGAAGCTTGCCATTTCCTTTATACTGTATTGTGAAAAATAAAACAGGTCATCAGATATATATATTATTTCCGCCTTTGTTTCAGGGTTATCAAATACAGATTTATCACCTATAGTAATGGTACCTGATTCATTTTTGTATATGCCCACTAAATGCTTTATAAGCGTGGTTTTACCTGAGCCATTTGGACCGAGAAGTCCATATACAGAGCCTTGCTTGATATGTATATCAAGTTCGTCTAAAGCCTTAAAGTCACCAAATGACTTGCTTAGAGATTTTACATCTATCATTATTTTGATGCCTCCTTTTTATTGTAAGTATTGTGTATTACATTAATAACAGTTTGCTCAGTGGTTAAAAGATAAATCAGTTCTTCTGTTGTTTTGACCAATTGTGCAAATAGTTCGTTTCGCCGTGTTTCCACGGAAATTTTATCAAGTGGAGCAATAAAGTTGCCTTTTCCTTTTACGGAATAGATACAGCCTTCAGTTTCTAGTTCTTTGTATGCTTTTTGTATTGTGTTGGGATTGATTGTAAGCATTTGTGCAAGCTCTCGTACAGATGGAATTTTTTCATTTGGCTTGACTGCTCCGTTGATAATCAAATCCTTAATCTTTCCCTTTATTTGTTCGTATAAAGGGCTAGAGTCTTTGAAATCTAATTGAATCATGGGCACCTCCTTAATTCTTAACTGTATTAAAAGTAATAGTACACTTAGTACAGTAACAGTATAGTTCCAAAAGATGGGGATGTCAAGATGTATTATTATAATTTATTTATTGGCACAATCGGATTGTTATTAATCAGCCATTCTCAATATAACATATAACACTCATCCCCCCCATCTGAAAATTGTAAGTCTGGGAAATTGGCAGTAAAAAATTGATCTAATAATCTGCTCAAACTTCGCAGTTGAATATACAGCTTAAAGCTTATTAATATGTGGTATCAATATCAAATGAAAAGTTCAATAATTTCATAAAATAAGTTAGTTTACTGACCAACAAGTCATTTGTAAACTTGAGCATGACTCTACTTTTCATTCGAAAGTTGTGTGAGAAAAGCTTGCTGAATAAATACATGGATTTTAGTAAAATCACAAAAGCAGTATTCATAAATGGTATAATTAAAAATAAATAAGAATTTCATAAATTTTGCAATTTATATATATTTTATTGCAGGAATGGAGATATATATGACAAAACCTATTATTGGAATACCTATGGGTGACCCGGCAGGTATCGGTCCCGAAATAATTGTAAAGGCATTAAAAGACGAAAAGATATATGAAATATGCAGTCCGCTTGTAATTGGTGATGCCCATATAATAAAAAAAGCTGCTCAAATATGTACTGTTAATTCCCAAGTAAATGAAATTACATCTGCTAAAGAAGGAAATTACAATAAAAGTACTATAAACATTATTGATTTGAATAACATTGATATTGCACAATTTGAATATGGTACTGTTCAAGCACAAAGTGGACGTGCCGCCTATGAATATATTAAGAAGAGTGTCGAATTAGCGCTGACTAATGAAATAACTTCAATTGCAACTACACCTATAAACAAGCCTGCATTAAAGGCAGCTAATGTTGATTTTATTGGGCATACCGAAATACTTGCTGGGTTAACCAACACAAATGATCCTTTGACAATGTTTGAGGTAAGAGGAATGAGGGTGTTTTTTCTTACTCGTCATGTATCACTAAAAAAAGCATGCGAAATGGTTACCAAGGAAAGATTACTTGACTATATAGATAGATGCACAAAGGCGTTAAAAAGTCTTGGAGTAAATGAGGGTATAATGGCTGTGGCAGGACTCAATCCGCATAGCGGGGATAATGGCCTGTTTGGTACAGAGGATGAAGAATTTATTGCGCCTGCTGTATTAGCAGCCAAGGAGCAGGGGTATAATGTGGAAGGACCAATAGGTGCTGATTCTGTATTTCATTTGGCATTAATGGGAAGGTATAATTCAGTGCTTTCACTCTATCATGATCAGGGGCATATTGCAACAAAAACTCTGGATTTTGAGAGGACAATTGCAATTACGCTGGGATTGCCATTTTTGAGAACATCGGTAGATCATGGTACAGCTTATGATATAGCAGGAAAGGGCATAGCCAGTGAGGTAAGCATGGTAGAGGCAATTCTATTGGCAGGAAAATATTCGGAGTCATATACAAGGTGGGTAAAGGATAAAAAAACTAGCATAAAATAGGTTTAATTACCCATTAACAATGCACAACAGAAAAAATAACGACATAATAATCCCATAAGTCCTTTTTCATTTCATAAAATTAATTATAATTTTACTAAAACTGCTATATTGTGTTGACATTTATTTTTACTTTTTGTACTATTAAATTGTTTGAATTACATATAATGAAGGTCAAGGGAATAATGTAATATTTGGTCAAGTAAATAAAAGGTATTTATTTGTTATTATAAAATAATAATGTGACTCGTTGTGTTATATGAAACTAATCTTAGAAAAAACTTGAAGCAATAAGTTATATTAAAAAAATACATATAAATGAGGTGAAAATAAATGCCAGCACAGGTGGTTGATATATGTTGTCCTGGATGTGGAGCTAGAGTTTCTACAGGACAGAAGGAATGTGAATTCTGTCATAAACCTATTGTAATATCTACATTTAATAGTGTTTATGCAATGCCAATGCCTGAAGTTAATAAATATGCAAATGCTTATAGAAAGGCATTAACTGAGAATCCGGAAAATCAAGATTTGAATACTTCTGTTGCTATGTGCTATTTAAAATTGAAAATATATGATAAAGCTTCGGAAGCTTTTGAAAATGCGTTAGAAGGTAATTTCGATAATTCAGAAGCTTTTTTCTATGCTGCGATTTGCCAGTTGGGTGGGAAAAAAGCTTTTTTGGTGCAACGACCAATAATTGATAGAATTGAAGAGTATATAAATGCTGCTTTAATGATAGAGCCGAGAGGCATTTATTATTATTTTCAAGCATACATAAAGTACGATTATTTTAGTAGAAAGTTTTTTAAAACTTCACCAACTTATCAAGAAGCATTAGAAATGGCGGATAATGCTGGTGTATCTCAGCTTGATATTGAACAGTTTTATAGCATTTTAGGAGTACCTCGTCCAGAATGTTTATAACGAGGCAAGAAAATGTCCCCAACTTCTATAAGTGGCGGGTATCACTTTGGTTATCAGGCGGTGAGAATATCTCCTGCCTCGATGAAACGCCGCTGAATGTAATAGCTCGAAAATAAAGTATGTACAAACAAGGTGCATTTTCGAGCCACAAAAACCACAAGTGGTTTTTGACGGTGTAAAAAATCGAAAAATTTCATTTTGAATCTAGGCGTTATAATTATGGCAATTCAGGGCGTACATATTTGTGCGTTCGGTAAAAATATAAATTCATAATTTAGGGGGGGATGTGATATGGGCTGTCTCGGGAGCAGTGATCCGAATGCACAATTAATTAAGCAGGCATGTAAAGGAAAAACGGATGAGCAAAAGAAAGTAATTGAATATTTCTGTAAACAGGAAGGTTGTTTGTCTAAGAATATGACTGACAATGAATATATGGCTTTGGTTTCTAGAAAAAGAGATTCAGTGGATTTTAGGAAAAAGGCGTTAAGTAAGATTGGCTTAGACGAAGATGAGGTAAGTGAAATTTCGCCTGCAATGTTCGAAGGATTTGTATTCAAAAATGCTTATGCAAAGAAACGGGCCGATGGATTGTGGGTAAGTTCAACGTATTAGGTATCATGGTTGTTTTTTAGTTCAACCCAAGTATATATTTATCGGCATACATTTAATTTGGACGAAGATAAGAAGAATGAAAGTACAGATGAATTCTTCTATAAAGATGTTACATCATTTTCAACAAGTTCTGAAACAGAAACAGCTCATGGTCTTGGTGACAAGAAGTTTGAAGTGGAAACAAACAAGTTCTGTATGGTAGTACCTGGTGATAAAATGTATGTTTCAATGGATGGTGTAGAAGATTCAGAAACAATCATTCAAGCGATGAAACAAAAACTTAGAGAGAAAAAAATGTAGATTGGAGAGGAGTAAAAATGGGAGTTATTATTGTATTAGCAATTATTGTAGCTATCATTTGGTATACAAAGGTTTATAATACACCAAATGCAAAAGCTGTAAGAGAATTATGTAAAGATAAAAATGAGCAACAAAAAAAAGTTATTGAGTATTTCTGCAAAGAAGGTTGTTTGACAAAAACTATGAGTGATGATGAATACTTACGGTTAGTGGGAAATAGAAGAGATTCATTTGACTTTAGAAAAAAAGCTATGTCCAAAATAGGTCTTGATGAAGATGAGATAAGTGAAATTTCGCCAGCAATGTTTGAAGGTTTTATATTTAAAAATGCTTATGCAAAGAAACGGGCTGATGGAAGATGGGTAAGTTCATCATATCAGGTATCATGGGTATTCTTTAGTTCAACACAAATATATATTTATCGCAGCACCTTTAATATGGATGAGGATAAAACGAATGAGAGTACCGATGAATTCTTCTATAAAGATGTAACTTCATTTTCAACAAGCACTGAAACCGAAACAGCTCATGGACTTGGAACTGATAAGTTTGAAGTAGAAACAAACAAGTTCTTCATGGTTGTTCCTGGAGATAAGCTATCTGTATCAATGGATGGTGTAAAAGATTCAGAAGCAATCATTCAAGCGATGAAACAGAAACTTAGAGAGAAAAAAGCGTAACTATTATAATAAAGTTAATTGACCTCTGTTTATTAATTAATATAAGCAGAGGTCTAATTTATAAATATGGAGTGAGAGAAATATCAGAAGAAAAAATACCCCATTATGTTAATGATCCTATTATAAATGCTATGACTGCACCTGAGTTGAAACTAAAAAGACCAAAAATAAATTATTTAGAAGCAATATTATTTGTTTTGGCAATGTTAGGAGGGGCATATTTAATATCATTTATCATATCTATATTAGTCCAATTAATAAATAATCGACTTTTAGAGCTTAAGAGAATATTTGTTTATGCAAATAGTATGTATATTTGGTCTTTAATTGTAGTCGTACTTTGTATGTCAAGGTTTATTTGCATTTGGTTTGTTCGCTTATATCAACGCTATGCTAGATCAGAAACACGATTGCGATGTTGTTATATACCATCATGTTCAGAGTATGCTATATTATCTTTTAAAAAATATGGAGTATTTTGGGGTGGAATAAAAACTGTAAAGAGGCTTTTAAGGTGTCATCCGCCTGGCGGAGTAGATTATCCTTAGATTATATAGGAAGGTGATGGTGTATGGGAGGTACATTTGATAGTATTTCTAATGTATTGTTATCAGATGGTGAAAGAGTTGGAATAGGTATATTGGAAATTGTTTCTATACCAGATATGTCGGTAATATCAAATGAGCGTAATAATGATATTGTTGTGACTGTTTATAAGAAGGATATGGAAAATTTTCTTTCTGAAATATATCAGTACTATAAATTAAACGGAAATTGTAATGATATTTCGTTAGAACTTTTATGGACAACAAATGAAGTTAAGAATCAGCCATATAAGGCTAGTATACGTTTATTTATTATAGTTAGAGCAATTTCTAACCAAGAACAAATAATCAACGAAACCATATTTTCATTATTAAAATTGTGTAAGTCAACACTAGATTTAGAAAAATTTGAATATAAAGAAATAAAATTTGACAGTTTTAAGAGTGTAATTTCTAATATAAATAATCAATCGATTAAAGCCATTGTAAAAGATGAAAGAATTGAAAACTTACAAAATCAGATTTTGCCGATATGCTATTCTTATGACCAATTACCAACTAATAATAGTGATTTAAGTAAAATAGTAAATACTCTTATTGATTATCCAAATTGTGCAGTTTCATTTCAGCTAATTCCTACTTTTTTTAATCAGGGTGAAATTTCTGAATTGAGCAGAATGACACAGGCACTTGATACACTTCATAAAGGTGTTATGGAACAAGGTGTTGGTAATGTAAGTTATTTATTTACTGAAAAGCAATTGGAGATATATAGGTATTATGCACAAAATAAGAATAATCCATTATACTATTTTAATATTTTGATATACGGAGATACTCAGGCTGTAACGAACATTTCTAGTAGAATTTATGGGCAATTGAATGCTAGTGGCACAAATATAGCAAATATTAAATATGTAAGTCTGGATGCGAGCGTAGTAAATAAAGATGGTAATTTCTATCCACTACCATGGGCAATTAATGAAATACTGATTAATGCAGATAGAAATAATTACATATGGGCATCAGGGCAAATAACTCAAAACTATTATAGATTGCCATACATAATTACAGCAGAAGAAGCTTCTGAGTTTTTTAGATTACCAGTAGGAAATGATAAAATTGCAGCAGGATTAAATGTAAATACAACTGGTAAAACAAGTAAGACCTACACCGATAACATTATCAATACTGGAGATATTGAAATTGGTAAATTGAAATCATCATCTAAAGGTGATTCAATAGGTATATCACTTAGGGATTTGACAAAGCATATGCTAATTGTTGGTACTCCTGGTTCAGGTAAGACAACCTTCTCGGTTAGCCTTTTAGATAGATTATGGAAAAATCATCATATTCCTTTCTTGGTTATTGAACCAGCTAAAAATGAGTATAGAGCATTAGTGCAAAGTATTCCAGATTTACAGGTATTTACTCCAGGGAAAAATTACATATCACCTTTCGTTTTTAATCCGTTTGTACCACCAGAAAACGTAAAATTGGAGACGTATAAGTCTACATTAAAAACTGCCTTTGCAGCTGCAGTTTCGATGTCTACTCCGCTGGATAAGATATTTGAAGAGTCAATTAATAATTGCTATTCAGACTTTCGATGGCTGGATTCTTATACTATCGCTGATAAAGGTAATATATTTAATATTAATGATTTTATCAAATGTTTTCAAAGTACTTTTGATGATATAGGGTATACAGGTGATGCTAGAAACATCGGAAGAGCGGGTGTGGTAAGGCTTAATAGTTTAGTAAACCTATTTGATAATTATTTTTCAATCCCTATAAAGGATATATTGGAAAAACCGACGATTATTGAATTGGCGGCAATTGAAAATAGTGATCAAAAGGCTCTTCTTATTGCGTTACTGTTGCTTTCAATTTTAGCATATGTAAACAGCAATTATGTAGGTATAGGTGAATTAAAAAATGTTATTCTGCTTGAAGAGGCACATGTTCTCTTGGATGCTAATAGTAATGTAGGTCAAGGCGATGCTAATCCAAGTGCAATAGCTCAAGGACTGGTAAAAAGGATGTTGGCTGAAATTCGTTCTTATGGAGTAGGAATAGTAATTGCTGATCAATCACCACGAAAAGTTACAACTGATGTTGTAGGACTAACAGATATTAAGCTGGCGTTTAGATTAGTAGAGGCAAGCGACAAACAGATATTAGCAGATAGTACTAATATGACAGACATACAAATACAACGACTTTCAAAATTAAAACCTGGAGAAGCCTTGTTGTTCTTTAATAAACTTGATGAGCCAGAAGAGGTAAAGACAGAAGATTACAGACTTAATAATAATATCAGTATATCGCTATCTGATGAAGGTATTAAATCATTATCTACATATTGGAAAGATAAAAAAGAACACCTAAGACCTTATCCTGAGTGTTCACATATTCAGTATTGCAGAGAAACGTGTGATTTTGAGAGAAGAGCATTGGCAAAAGAAATTGCAAGGAGAATTTATGTTAAGAATTTCAAGGCTGATAGTACTGATTTTGGGCTTGTATTAAATGTGTTTAAACAAATATCAAAACTAGTACAGTTTGAATTAAATGATGAAGAGTTTACAAAGGAATTATTGGCATGTGTTAAGGTTCAATTATGGAGAAGGATTAAGTATGGAACAAAGATTCAAATAAAAGAAGTACAGATATATAATTCACTTGACAAAGCTTAATTGAATGGAGGCGGAGAATTTGGACGAAGGATGCGAGGAAAGTGTAGATGTTTCTGATTCTGGTGGAGATGAAGTTAGCGACTGTTCATCAGATGAAGTAGAGGAAACTCCAGAGGACTCTGAAGAAGAGAGCGTTGACACAAGTGATGAGGATATAGAAGATACCTCAGAGGACGAAGATGAAATACCAGAGGACTCTGAAGAAGAGAGCGTTGACACAAGTGATGAGGATATAGAAGATAACTCAGAGGATGAAGATGAAATACCAGAGGACTCTATAGAAGAGAGTGTTGATACAAGTGATGAGGGTGAAGACGATACCTCAGAGGACGGTATTGACAGTATGAATGAAGATGTGGATAGTATTACAGAGGATGTAGAAGGCGAGACTCCAACAGATGATGCAGGAGACACAGAAAGTGAGACTCCAACAGATGATGTAGGAGATGCAGAAGGTGAGACTCCAACAGATGATGCAGGAGATATGGAAGGCGAGTCTCCAACAGATTATGCAGGAGATATGGAAGGCGAGGCTTCAACAGATGATGCAGGAGACACAGAAGGCGAGGCTTCAACAGATGATGTAGGAGACACAGAAGGCGAGACTCCAACAGATGATGCAGGAGATATG
>JAEZIB010000058.1 GCA_023416275.1 Bacillota bacterium
AATGTTTATTCACATATTGTTCTGGAAATGTATGAGGAAGAGCTTAGAAGATACTTCGTACTCGGTACTGTTATAGATACAAATTCTGCCAATGGAATCAATACAAACCGATATATGATGGAAAACGTAAAAATATCTGAACTTGACAATGTGTATGATGATAAGGGGTTTACGATTCCGTATAATGGAGTAGAATTGCAAAAAAAATATGGAATTAAAATGCTGGATGCAAACGAAGGTATTGCAAAGTTTATGCAGAGGACAGGCTTACGATTAAATGAGCAGCAAACAGTAGCGTTCCGGAGAAAACTACGTAGTATTATGTCCTATGATCCGGATGCAAAAATTGACCAATTTATTCGTGAAAGTGTGTTGGAGGAAAGGAAAGTTGATTTTTCAAAATTGGTGGAAGCAAAGAGCAACATCGATACTTTGAATGCTACCTTTGAGAAAATTGATGTAGAAATCAAAGAGCTGGAAGAAATATTAACACTATTTGATCAACTGCAGAATGCTAAGAATGTAATTCTTGCAGATGATGTAAAAATTGCTTACAAAAAAATGCTTAGTCTCCAGCATGACATAGACGATGCAATTAAATTAATGGATCTGGCAGAACGACAATTGGAAGAGGATACTAAGAAACTGGAAGTGATTCAACAGAAAGATAAGGATATACGGAACAGACTAAAAAAAGTCGAAGATAGCTTGGATGCAATGGATTGTACAAAAGCTATTCGCGATGCTGAAAAGCAATTACAGGATATTAATTTACAGAAAGAAAAATTGAACACGGAAAGAAAGGGTTTAGAAAAATTCCAGACAAAAATCAGTGAATTGATAAATTGGTTTAGTGAGGAAAAGAAAATTGTCAATAATCAATCCATTTTATCCTCGCTTACAACAGCTGAACATACTGCCGCCGAAAAAGGATATGCCGTAGACTCCTTTTTGGAACAGATTAAAAAGATCAGAGATGATATATTAGCAGCAATTACAAGGCTGCAGGATGAGCTAAAAGAAAATCTATCTTTACAAGCACAGCAACAGAGGATTATTGATGATTGTAATGCCAAGAAAACTAATTTTTCAGAGGTTCCTGATTATGTTGCGTTAAAGGATGAAATCAATAGAGAGTTTTTAAAAAGACATATTGATTCAGAAGCTAAACTTGCTTGTGAGTATGTACTTGAACTTAGGGATGAAAGCTGGAGAGATGCTATTGAGACTTATCTTGGAAAGAGAAGATACACAATCTTAGTAGATCCCGATTACTACGATATTGCAGATGACGTATTAAATGCGTCTTCCAATAGATACGCCCATTTATTCAATACAAAGTTATTGATGAAAAAGGAGCTTGTACCGGAAGAGGATTCGGTTGTTCGTATTATTGAAGTGAAGAATCCTGTGGCGAAACGATATTTTGAGTATCAGTTAGGTCGTATGCATGCAGTTGCAAAAGAGCAGGTGCGTAATTACGAAAATGCAATATCAAAAGAGGGAAGGGTGTCTGTGTCTATGGATTGCTATTTCCTTCGATTTGACAGAATCCGCTTTTATTGTCTTGGACAGGAGACAATTGAGTTAAACCGAATTCGTGCCGAAAAGCAGTTACGGCTTTTGAAGAATGAAGCTGGTGTATTGGGAGAGCAAGAACAGGTACAGACACAAAAAAGAGAATATTTGGAGACGGCACAAAAGTTTTTCACTAGCTATAATTATGATGTGCATCAGATGTACGATAAGGCTGTATCTACTTATGAAGCTGTGGATGCTGAACTAAAACATTTAAGGCAAGCGCAGAAAAACAATATGGAATATATGGAATTGAAACAACTTTATGAGAAATACCAAAATGAACTAAATACCAATGATGATGAACGCAGTGCGGTTCAAGAGTCTCAGGTGAACATGAAGGCTCAATTTAGCACAAATCGTGATAAGAAGGCGGAAAAGACTTCGGAGTTAGAAAAATATAAATACATTTTAAAAGAATATCAGGTGCAGAATTATGATGTTTATAAAAAAGCCACAGAAGATTATGATAGGTTTATAGCGAATGGAAAAACTGGTAATGGCGGTACCCTAAAAGATCGTGACCGTGCAGAACGTGCTCTCAAAGGAGCCGAAAATAGTTTGACAGTTGCACAATCTGCTTATAATGCGCGGAGAAGTTCTGATAACAGATTGTCTATGGGGGATAATAATCGGTCAGTTTATGAAACAAGGAGAACGCAGATTTGGATGGATGACCTACAGGAAATTAAAGAAAAACTCAGAGAGCAGACAAGGCGATATGAGGAAATATTTAAGAATGAATTCGTACTTACTGTGTTCAAATCCTGTGAGAATGCAAGAGATGATTTAAAATTAATTAATGCAGAGCTTTCCAGGCTGAAATTCAAATCAAAATATGAGTTCGAGGTGAAGTACGTAAAGGATGGTTCCAACTATGAAAAAATCCTGGAGTATGCAAAATATTTAAAGGAACGTGAGGATCTGGGAACCTCCTCCGGGCAAAGGACTTTAGCGACGCTTACGAATTTTACTGATGATAAGGGAGAGGAACTGGAGAAGGAAATTCGAAAGATCATTAATAGTATTATTGTTAGTAATAATAAGGACCAGATTGAGCATTATGCGGATTATCGTAATTATATGACTTATGAGATTTTATTGACTAATGATGTTCTGAGCAAGGCAAAATTGTCTAAGCAGTCCGGTTATAACTCAGGAGCTGAGGTGCAGATTCCATATATGCTTATCTTATTATCTGCATTATTAATGATATATAATGATAAGTTGAATTCTACGAGACTGGTATTTATAGATGAGCCATTTGCAAAAATGGATCCAAGTAATGTAAAAATTATGCTTGATTTTATGAAGATGCAAAAACTGCAGATGATTTTCTGTGCTCCGGATAAGACAGAGTTAATAGGTAATGAATGTAATGTCGTTCTTCCGGTGCTTCGAACACAGGCAGATCTCA
>JAEZIB010000059.1 GCA_023416275.1 Bacillota bacterium
TAAGTTAGCAGTTGTAGAAGTTGTTCTAGACATTAATTTCACATCCTAATAGTAATCTTTTAGTTAGGATATGAAATTTTCAAGAAAAAATTCTGTATAAGTAAAATGTATATTTGGTTTATCTATAGCATTATGTATTGTTCAAATATTTAGTGCTATTAATTTTGATGCAGAATATATTATGTATTTTGGTGTTCAATGTAGTTTACTATTTTTTATAAGTATAATAAAATTTATGGTTATTGCATCTCTAGTTAGCTGGAATAAAGGCATGAAAGATTTAATATTGCAATTATCTATATTCAATAACCTTAATATAATAATAATAGGTTTTTTGCTATCAATTATCGCAGGGTTTATTAATTACTTTTTATGTATCTACACAGATTTATTTACTTTTGCAAAAGAAAGATCAGATTTAATTTCTTTATTTAGCAGTATTTGTATGACCTTAATATATATGTACAGTATTTATAGTAATAATAAAATGATGTTGTATAAATAAAATTGACACTCTCTTCTCAAGTACTATGATAAATCAAGTAGTAGTTGCTCATCTAGTAGCTCAAAATCAAGTAACAGTTCCTCTAGCAGTAGCTACACCCCAAGTAGCAGTTCCTCTAACAGTAGCTACAAGTCAAGTTCCAGTTCCTTAACTAGTAGCTACAAACCAAGTACCAGTTATTCAAGCAGCAGCTACACCCCAAGTAGCAGTTCCTCTAGCAGTAGTTATAAGTCAAGTTCCAGTTTCTCAACTAGTAGCTACAAACCAAGTACCAGTTATTCGAGTAGTAGCTATACCTCAAGTAGCAGTTCCTCAACTAGTAGCTATAAATCAAGTACTAGTTCCTCAAACAATCCAACCACTAGCGATTCATCTTCTAAAATTACAACACAAGGGCAAGCAATTACTGCTTCGAAAGCTTCAAGCTCCGCAACAACAAATAATACATCAAGTTCTTCAAGTAAAAGTTCACAAAGCAATACCTCAAGTGGTGTTTCTAAGGGAGTGGTCCCTTCAACTTCAACACTCTCTAAAACAAGTAATTCTCAAAAAACATCAGTAACAGTAAGCAATGACGTTAAAAAAACAGCTTCTGTAGTTTCAAGCACAGCTAAAAGCTCTATTAATACATCAAGCACAAATAACACTTATACTAAACAAATATCTGCTAATGATACTATCAATACAGCTAGTCAAAAAGCAAGTAACGTAAAACACAATACAGCAAATACACTAAGTTCTAGCTACTCAAATAGTAGTTATAAGCCAAGTTACAGTTACTCAAGTAGTAGCTATAAAACAAGTTCTAGCTATTCAAACAGTAGCTACAAGCAAAACTCCAGTTACCCATCTTCTAAAGCTACTTCGCAAGGACAAGCAGTTGTTACTTCGAAAGTTTCAGGCTACGCAATAATAACAAGATCTTTAAGTACTCATAATAAAATTACAAAGAAGCCAACAACTACTGTAAGTAGTAATATTAAGACTACAACCATTTCCAATAATGGAAAGCCAATATACATATCTTCTGTGTCACGAGCGATTAATTGTAATATAGCAAACTCAATTCCCAATAACGGAGTTCCAAAAGACCTATATAATAACTTAGAAAGTTTGAAGTATAATACACCAAGCCTAACCACTAATAATAGAGTTCCAAAAGACCTATATAGTAATTTAGAAGGGTTGAAGTATGGCAACAATGCTACTATAAGTAATGATGAAAAAACGCCACAGATAACTAACTCTTCAAATCTAAAACAAGAAGATATCTTAGATAGGTTCGCAAATGTTGCTCAAAAATCAGGAGATAGAATTCTTCATGAAGCAGTTGAAGTGCATTCAGAAATGGGAGCTGGTATCGGTTTTAAAATTAAAGAAGGTCCTTTCAATGTACAAGGAGGTACTAAATTAATATCTGTTAATTATGATTATAACACTATAAAGTCTGGAGAATGGGGTTATTATCCTGTTGTAGGAGAAGGTAGTTTGGCTGTAGAGATTGAAGACACACCACTTATATTAGGTGAAAAACTAAGAAATATAGTACCATCCAAATATAATATGTCTAGCACTGAAAAAGAACTAGGAATAGGTATTAAACTAATAGATACAAAGGACGAAAATCTAAATTTAGTAGGACAGCTTAAAACAAATGGTAAAATGAATCTAAGAGAAGTAATAGAAAATATACCTATATCATTAGGGAATGAAATATATGTTGGATCTGGTATAGGAGGAGAATTTAGTATTAAACCTGTAAAAATAGCTAAAATATTGTATCAAGAATTTACAAGAGAATTTTAAAAATAGACGTAAAATATTGGGGGATTTATGATAAAAAGTAATATTTCATTACAAGTAAAGAACTATTTAGCATTTTGTATAGATGGCCTATATACTCTTTTTATAGGTTCTATCTTAAGTATAGTTGCATTGGCCTATATAGATTTAATAGCACATAAGTTTGTTATGCAAATAGCAGGATTTTTTGGAACTAGTTTAGGAGCCACAATATTTTATTTTTTTATAATATCTTTTAATGCAACTATCCAAGAAATATTCTTTAATACAACCCTTGGTAAAAGAATATTTGGCTTAGTCGTGGTAGATGATGATTATCAAAAACCAACAAAACGTCAAATTTTTGCAAGAAATTTATTATATTCTGTGGATACATTTTTGGTAATCGGTAGTTTTCCTTTAATAAAAGGAAATGGAAAAACTTTAGGAGGCTATATCTCAAAGACAAAACTTGTAAGTAGAAAATATTTGAAGCAATTAGAAGAACGCAATACATATGGATTTTAAATTATATGAAATAATTGAATAATTTGGTAATAATAGAAGATTTGTAAGAGCTGTAAAGTGGATACTTCAATGCATCCCACTGTTTTTCGCCAAATAGTTTTCTCACTTTGCCTAAAGGCATGTAGAAACGATAGTAAAACTATCTGAAAAAATCCTAGAAATATCAAGGCTTAGAGCAATTATTCGCTCTGAGCCTTGATGAGTTTGTGTAGCAATTCTATAGGAGATAGATGTTCCAAAAGGATAGCTGAGGCAAAAATGACTAAGAATTTCTTAAAGGAGTTTATCAGCCACTGAGAAATGGGATACAGAAAAATTAATTAAATAAAACTAAAATTTAAAATTGACTGAATTTATTATAGAGATTAAAATGGAGATAAGGTAATTTCGGAGGAAGATGAAAAACATATTAGCTTTACCTTACAAAGAAGCCATTAATTACTGCACAAGAGCAGAGCTTTTATATGGTATGGATAACAAGTATATGGCCCCAAAGAATGCTTTGACTAGAGAGGAACTAATGTCAGTGTTAATTAGATTAAATGAAAAAATTAAATAAACAATAACCATGTAAAATAAATAGTTTGAGATGAGGCAGTCTAAAGTAAAATCTAGGCTGTCCTATTTTTTAAGGAGAATATTTAGAGATTGGTTGTGATGAAGCTTTTATACTTAACGAAAGATGTAATTATAATAGCTAAACTATTGGGGAAAAAAATAAAAAAATAAAAAGAATAATGAAGGACAAATAGCCGAGTTTATAGGGTAGTATCCAGTCAATTAGTTATAAAATCTTAAGGAGGTATTTTATGAAAATAGGAATTAAAGGATTAGTAAAGAACTACTTTTCAATCAATTTGCAACACTATTATGCATTTTTTATAGATAGTATTTACTCATTAATCATAGGAGGGATTCTAGAAGCATTATTCATTTTTTCTCTAGATACCATAGCTCATGATTTAGTTACAATAATTTTAAATTATCAAGCAACGTCGGTAGGAAGTGTGCTAACGTACTTTTTTTATATCTCTTCCAATGCTGCTATACAAGAAATCTTCTTTAATACGACACTTGGTAAAAGAATATTTGGCTTAGTGGTGGTAGGTGATGATTATCAGAAGCCAACGAAACGTCAAATTATTATACGGAATCTAGTATATCCTTTGGATACATTTTTGCTGATCGGTAGTTTTCCTTTAATAAAAGGAAAGGGGAAAACTTTAGGGGGTTATATATCAAAGACAAAACTTGTAAGTAGAAAATATTTGAAGGAATTAGAGGAACGTAATATATATGGCTTTTAAATAGTTTTTGTTTTGTCAAAAGACACGTTGAGACGGTAGTTCTTATTTCCCAACTTCGTAATAAGCCGGACAATTTGTATCTCAAAGGAGGCAACTGACATTGACAAGAAAGCTTATGAGGAATGCTTTCAACCAATATGTAAATCATTAATTATGTGCTGAGACTTATGGAGTAGAAGGCTGAGGTTGAGAGACTTTGTAAAAACAAAGACAAATGAATATATATGAAAAAATACTTGATCGTAAACCTTGTTTATATTTTACAGTGTGCCTAAGTTTAAGAGGAAAACTCAAAAGGAGATAGATTATGATTAGCTTAAAGTGCAAAAACTGTGGCGGCGAGATGTCAATTGATCTGAAAGGAGAATTGTTTTGCCCCTATTGTGGAACAAAACAGCATTTTTCAGATGAAGAGTTTCGAGGTTACAAAAACTTTCGGCAGAATATGCTGAATTATCTTCGTGCTTCGGTAGACATTGCTGCAGATAGGGCGGATGATTTGTTTCTGTGGTCATTTCAGGAGAATGTTGTATACTATTCGGATACGAATACCCGAGTCAGTATTGATTACCTGTTTTATTTCAAGGAAGATAATGTAGATACTTACGTTGCCAAAGACAGCGTTATATTTGTTTTTGACAAGAAGGATAGAGACAAAGCAAATAGAGCTTTCAGCAGCATAAATATGCTGAAATATCCATCTGCTGATTTAAAAGGGCTGAGCAAGTATTTTCCTACTGTAAAAGCAAGGGTCAATCTGAAAGACGGAGGATTCCTGGTTGCAGTTGCAAAACCAGAGAATGTATATCCTCTTTTTGCCTTCGGCAGTCTAAAACCGGAACATGTGGCATGGATTGTATCACGATTAGAAAATATCTGCTGTGTTTTCGAATTCAGCCAGGTGGTACAAAATGGAATTTCCGTTAATTCGGTGTTTATAAACTCAAGAACTCACGAGGCCTATCTGTATGGTGGCTGGTGGAATGCATATCGGAAAACAAGCATGTACGATCAGAAGGATTTGTATGCGCTCCGAAAAGTTGCCAGACAGGTAGTCGGAGAATACAAGGATATTTCTCCAGCGGAATTTGTGCGATTTATTTCCAGTCACCCTGCAGCAGATGCTTACAGCGATTTTTCATTGTGGGATGAAGTGATTGAAAAAGGATTCGGGGGCCACAAGTTTACCAAGTTTTCAACAAATTAAGAAGGGATGAGTTTATATGGGATATGGAAGCTATACAGCAGGCGACTGGACAAAACTGAAAGCCAGCAGACCAAGCATTGTTTCGGGTTCGACAAATCAGATATTTACAAGCAATGAAATGAATCCGAAATTCGATCCAAAATATATTGATAAACGTGAAGCGAGAGATTCAGAGGAACATCCTTTCTCAACACCACTTTTGATTGGTGTTGATGTGACTGGCTCTATGGGTTATCTTTCCACACAGATTATCAAGAAATCTTTGAATGAGTTGATGCAGAAATTGTACTCCTCAGATTTGATTAGTGATCCGCAGCTTCTGTTTGCAGCAATCGGAGATGCGGTATGCGACAGTGCACCACTGCAGGTCACACAGTTTGAATC
>JAEZIB010000062.1 GCA_023416275.1 Bacillota bacterium
GAGGTAGATGCTCTCGTATTTCAGCGACCGCCAGAGGCGCTCGATACAGGTTCGCCGCCTGCCCGTTGTGCCAGATGATCTTGACGAGGTCGCCGCGCCGCCCGAGGAAGCAGAAGATATGGCCGCCAAGCGGGTCGCGCTTCAGGACCTCCTGCACTTGCAGCGCCAGGGAGGCGAAGCACTTGCACATGTCGGTGTGGCCGGTCGCCAGCCACACCTTCACACCGACAGGGACTGGGATCATCGCGCCCTCAGGGCGGTGATCGCCGCGCGCAGCGTTCGGCCATCCACCTGCAGTCGGTTTCCGGAAGCGAGTTCAATCTCGATGCGGCTCTCGTGACGGCCCCTGCGTTTGCGCGGCGATGTACAGCGTCTTGTGCGGACCGTAGTCCTTCGTCGCGTCCTTCCATTGCAGGCCGTTGCGGATCACATAGACGATGCCGCTTACCACCCGGCGGTCATCCACCCGCGGCACCCCATGGGCCAAGGGAAAGAACGGCGAGATCCGAGCCATCTGCCGCTCGCTCAGCAGAAACAAATCAGGCATGTCAGCCTCCTCAATGGAGACTGTGAATCACATCCAGAACCCCATTAATAGTCCTGAGCCCAGACGCCCAACGGGAGATGGCTTTGAGACGCAATAGGACTGCGCAACGATTGCTTTCATTGTTGAGGACGAAGCAGAAGCCATAGACCGGGATAAATGTTGCCGTTACGGAATGCCGTGCGCACGACGGCATGTGAAATCAACCGACCGGGCTCGGCATCCCTCCGAAGATACGGATGCGTCGGAGCTTGGCGCAGATGTCGTTGGTCGTGGAGAGCGGGCCGCTGCAGTCACCGGCTCCCTGACTGAGCTGGCGCTGGAGCTCGATCGCCGCGGCTTGGCTTTCCATGTCCAGGCGAAGACAATCCTCGATCAGTTCGGCCATGCCCCTCGTGCCGAACAAGGGCGTCTCAAGGTAATTGGCAAGCAGCCCGATGGTTGTTGCGGCAAAGCTTATTAAAGCCGTAATGATGGTCGTCCGAGTATCCCCGAAGATCGCCGATGAAACCACGCCCGCACTGATGACGGTCGCCAGCACCGCGCCAGCCAGCCGAATGCGCTTGGCCCGGAGCGCACGCCGCGGCAGCTCAGCGAGGATCGCTGCCACTTCGCGCTTGGCTTCCTCAAGGCCGGCACGGGTGAGTTCGCAAAGGACACCGTGCGAGTGTTCCAACCCGTCGCCTGGGCCTAGCGGCAGGCCTTCGGACAGGAGGTTGACCTCATGCGGAAAGGTCCTTTGCAGCTGGTTGAGCCGCTCCGGAGCGGAGGCCTTGAGCAGTTCGACGATAGCGTTCGCTTTTGGGGCCGGCATCGCAGGTCGGTCCTTTACACCGCATAGACGAAGGCAATGGCTGCAACCGCCAGAAGAGGTAGCGCCTTCACGGCGAGGAAAGTCAGCGAAAGACGTTTCGTAGAGCGGCGACCTGCCAGGGACACTGAAACTGCAATCAGTTTTTCATCGAGCCAGCTCACAATGGCGCGCCTGTCGCGGAAAATGAAGTAGGCGGCAACGCAAAGGGCGAGAACCTGGATCACAACTCCCCACGCATCGGCCGGATTGAGAAGAATGCCGAGCACGGACCATCCGATTATGACCGGGATGCCGATCCAGAGGCAGTTGGAGATAATGATGCATAGCCCAAGCGCGATCCGATGAGGGATAATCAGGAAGGCCCACAGTCCCTCGAAAACTTCGTCGCGCGTTTTCCAGGCAGAGGCCGAGAAATTGAACGCCGACAGGATCAAAAGGAAAACGAACACGCCCGTCACGACAGGCGCGAGCAGCCAGAAAATCATCTTCCGCGCGATTGCGAGAATCCGGTAGAGGCGCGGCGCCAGCAGCGGATTGGGGAGAGACGGAAATACCTTGCCGTAGGATGAGCTAACGATTCTGTCGTCATATTCGTCAAACATCCATCTCAGGCACGCAGCAAAGATATAAAGCAAAATCAGCGGGGTGAAGTCGGCCAGCGTGGAGGCCCTTGCGACCATGGCGGCGACCCTAATCGTTCTCGCCGCCGCCTTTGCTTCGGTGTCCCCCGCAGGGAGCCTTTCGAGCCTCGCAGTGAAGCGTTCCGCTGTAGCTTGGATCGCACTCGTGGTGATGACAAAAGGCGATTCGATGCTGCCGAAGGCCGCGAGGAGATCGGCATTGTTGTCCGCCTGGAGACTCCTGCGCAAGGATTCAGCGATTTCCGTATCCCGCACGACGCGCATTGTTCCAGACGTCGCGCCGCATGTATAGGTATCGCATCCGACGAAGATGACCGATATGTCTTTCTTCCTGGCCGCCTGTTCGATGGCCTCGAAGCTGATTGTGTTGGCAAGCGTGCCGTCGGCGCGCCGAAGGGCAAATCCATCCCCTTCGACATGGCCGACCACCACCGTGAGACCTCCTTCTTCCCCCGGAATGGCGAACCGCCCGCTTGCGTCCTTCAGATCTTCGACAGACTTCAGCTTGTCCCCGGCGGTCTGCGCAAGGCGGCGAAGGGAGTCGGCGTCGTCGCGGGTCATCGTAGTCACGAAGTTTAATTTGCTGCGGTCAACATTCCCGT
>JAEZIB010000088.1 GCA_023416275.1 Bacillota bacterium
AAAAATTTTAAAAGATACTAAAAACCAAAAGACATTGCGCACTTTTTAACAACATATCAAAAGCTTGTATCCCTTTCATACCAAGGGTATACAAGCTTTTTGTGTTCTACAACTGTCAAAGATGAGATTATAACCAATTTCCAAAGTAATGTATATTTTTATTTACAAAAATTGCTGTTTCATATATTCTTTATCCCAATATAACGAGGCATGAAAATGTCACCAAACTTCTATAAGTGGTGGATACCGCTTTGGTTTTCAGGCTGTGATAGTATTATGCCATTTTAGCAAAGGCTTGTTGGGATTCAGACTTTACCTTAAGAGAAACCAAAAATTCTGTTACATCTTCAGTGCTATTTATCGTAATACTTCCACCAGATTGCTCTATTGCCGAAAGAACTATGCTAAGCCCAAAGCCTCTCTTTTTGGTAGAGTTATCTTTTGTTGAAAAGCCTGCAGTAAATATTTTTTTTCTATCAGCCTCAGAAATCATAGGTCCATTATTTGATATTGAAATGTAGTAAGTATTTTTATCTACATAAGTTTGGACCTTAATAAATTTTTTCTCCTTTTCAATCGAAGAGATTGACTCAAAAGCATTTTCTATAATATTTGAAAAGATTGTGACAGCTACATCTTCAGCGATGTTTGCAAAGGACAATGGTGTATCAAAGTCAACAATAACATCTACTCCCTTTTGAATTGCGTTATTATATTTTACATTGATTATTGCATCAACATAATCATTTCCTGAATCTATAACAATATTTCGGGTTTCCTTATTATTTGCGTAATTATTAATGTACGATTTGATTTTTTCATTCAAGTCAGGTTTGTTTAGAGTACATAAGCCATAAATGGTATTTAAATGATTTTTGTACTCATGGCGCTCCTTTGCAACCATTTCATTAAATTTAATTAATTGTTTTACATTTTCCTTTTCTAATTCACTAGCAAATTCAACTAATTCAAGTCTAGATACCTCACGAAATACGAATACAACTGCAATTATCAGTACAGCATATACTATAAACGAGAATATATTAAAAATTAAAAGTTTATCAGGATTACTTGTTATATAAATATTTAGACTCACCAATAGAAACAAGACAGATGAAATAAGTATTATAACTTGCCTGGACTTAGAATTATGAGAATCTTTGTCAGTAAAGAAATTGATACTCATATTACTTTTGAATAGAATAATAGCAGCAGCTGACTCAATAACCTTAGCAATAATGCTACATATAAATATAGAATGTTCATTATTAATTATGTAATCAACAGACATTCTTAAAACGATTACAGCAAACACAACTATAAAAAGTTCAATTAGTGACATAGCCATAAGATAAAAAAAATACTTTACTAAGGTTTTAACTAATGAACTATTAAACATATAATTCAAAATAATTATTGTTAGGACAGCAATGGGTAATGTTTGCAAACCATTTGGGAAGATATTACTCATTAGATACGTATATACAGTATAAGCTACAATAAAGAAAATCACTGTTTTGTGATGTTTTGATAAATATTCTCTGCAATCTGAGAGAGATACGAATGCTACAATGAATATCAAGCCCTCCAACGCAGTAAATAAAAGTTCACTAACTTCGTACACTAAAATATTCCTCCTAAACTAAATAACTAAAAAGGCCATAAATACTATATTATTACTGTACATGTATTTAAGGCCTTTTTCAAGTAGTTATAGAAAAAATTAGAATTTAGGTACGTAAAATAAAAAAATTTTAAATGCATGAGTGTCTAATGTAGCAATTCGCAAGGAGCACTTACCTATTGATTTTAACAAATATCTCTTCAACAGAATTCCTCCTTTGAAATATAAAATACAACATAATAATCTCAAATATTACAGCAAAAGTCAATAGGTAAAGGCAAATTATAACAAAATATCTGAGTGATAGCATAAGAGTATAGAAATTATGTAATAAATTGTATGAATTGCATATTAAAATAAATTACATCAATTACTTAAATAAATTAAACCTATAAATACGGTATATGCATTTATAGGCTTAATATTGTTTATAATTCTAAACTCTAAATCTCTTTTTGCTCATAAAACCATATAAGTTTAGCTGCACCTGCAGCTAGTCCAATTACTAGTAAGGAGCACATCACGATTGATTTAAACAGCTGTTTTTTCAATAGAATTCCTCCTTTACGACTAAATTATAACATAATATTCTCATATATTACATATAAAGTCAAAGAAAATTTTTATAATGTTACAAAATGCTTTCAAAAAATTAAATAATTATTAATTTAATGTAGTATTTTGATGTTTGTCGAGAGAATATATATTATTATAAGATACAATCGTAACGAGAAATGATAATAATAATTGAAATTATAGGCATTAGCCAATAGTACTTGCATAAGTTATTTGAAATGAATGAAAAAATAATATACTGTTATAAGATTTAATGATATGAAAAGATTGGATACAGAATAATTTTAATAATAAAGACACACTCAAATAACGTAAAAGCCCATAAATTATATTTGATGTACAATTTATGAGCTTTTAAGAGAGACTAAAAAATATTTATTGTTCTGGCTGATAGAACCACATTAATTTAGCTGCTCCACCAACTAGTCCTGCCATTAGTATAGAACATATACCAACTGTTTTTAAATAATGCTTTTTCAATTTAATCCACCTTTCAATATTTATTAGCAAACCTTATAATGACTTATATAACACAAATTGTCAATAGTCTTTTTAAATATTTAATAAATATCATAAATTAACAAGTATGCTAATAGGCTATATTAAATAAAGTAGAGGTATAAACATAAAATAAAATGAAAAAATTTTTTTAATATAAATAAAAATAATACTTAAAAATTCAAAACTACATGTACCATTAAGCACATGTAGTTTTGAATTTTTAATAGTCAAAATAAAATTAATTTGACTTTGGTTCAAAGTATGCAATGGTTTTAGTAGCACCAGCGGCTACTCCAGCCATAAGTAAAGAACTTAAACCGATTAGTTTAAATATATTTTTTTTCATTGTAATCCACCACCTTTCGCTATTTAGCATTAATCCTTATAATGACTTATATAACACAAATTGTCAATACCCTTTTTAAACATTTAATAATTTCCATATATCAATAAAATGCTCTAGTGGGCTATTTTAAAGGAGTAGCGGCTATAAATATAAGAATGGAAAATTCTCATATTTTAGTATAGTAGAATATTAGTGCCTATATGGATGAACTATTAAATATCTTAATTTCTCCTGTTACTGATTTACAGCGAATTATTATTGACTCTATTGTCTAAGTAGTTTTTTAGCATCTGATACAATGCAAGCAAATATATTTGAAGCACGCTTACTAACAAAATCTGACTGTCTATTAAAAAATAATCAAGAATTAGTGCTAAAATTGTAAATATGACTGTTAATAATTTACTAAGCGCTTTCTTTTCTTCGACTTTTTTTGTACGAACAGGTGCAATTATTAAGCCAACTAAAGGCAATAAAATCATAGATACTATAAAAAAGGTATTAGGTATTATATTTAATTTCCCGACAAATACACTTATTGCAGTTGTAATCAATGACATAAATATACATAAAAGCTCGCTTTTTGCATGATAGCCAGCTAAGAAAGGGCGAAGTAACAACATACTAATAAACGCTATAAAAAATTCTTTAGTTAATGAGAATATTGAAAATACTACCAATAATAAAATAAACTTATATAAATCTGAAAAAATACATACCAAGCCATAGCGTATTCGTTTTTCTTCTGACTCAGAGTATTCTTGATTTTCTACAACAGCATCTGCCAACCTGTTTGCAAGCTTCCTATAAAATGTAATTTCCAAAGATTAAACCCCCCATAATATTTCTATCTTACATTATTTTATCATATTAAACTAAATATACCATAATGTATTGAAAAATAAGTAACTCAAATTATTCGCATAAAAAGTACTTAAGTAGCATTACAAGTGTTCGCGAGATAAATATATCTGCTTTCCAAATGTTTTTGATTTTTATAACTTTTTGGAGAACTTAAAAAAATTAAAACTATTAAAACTATGTAATTCCATTAAGATAATCTGTACCAAATAAAAAAAGTCTGAAATCACAGAAGAGAAATAATACTCTAGTGGTTTTCAGACTTTATTTTTTAGGAGTAGCTTTTATTTTGCAACAATGTTAACTAGTCGGCCTTTAACAACAATAACTTTCTTTATTTCTTTGCCTTCTAAGAACGGTTTGATTTTATCATCTGCTAAGGCAGCAGCTTCGGCTTCGCTGTTTTCAGCATTGGCAGATATATCGATTTTTCCTCTGACAGTTCCGTTTATTTGAACGGCAATTTCAATAGTGTCTCTAGTTAATGCCTTTTCATCGAATTCTGGCCATGGTTGGTTGAATATTGAATACTTATAGCCAAGCTGTTCCCATTGTTCTTCTGCAAAATGGGGAGCAAAAGGTGAAACTAATTTAACAAGGTCTGCGATAGTATCCTCAAAGAGCTTGATGTTTTTAACCTTAACCTCTGCATCATATTTATACAGCGCATTTACAAGCTCCATACAGCGAGATATAGAAGTATTAAACTGGAATCTCTCCGTATCCTGTGTTACATTTTTTATTGCAAAATGGCGAGCATAGTTCAATTCTTTGTCGTCCTTATCCATATCAGTTCTAGCTGTTTTTTGTTTTTGCTCTGCAAGACTTTCTACCAATCTTTCTATTCTGCTGGCAAATCTTGATATAGCCTTGAGTCCATCATCACTCCATGGACCGCCATCAACATAATTAAAACCAAATCCAAGGTACATTCTGAATATATCTGAGCCATATTTACGTACATATTCATCTGGTGAAATTGTGTTACCTTTTGACTTACTCATTTTGTTTCCATCTGAACCAAGGATTGTACCCTGATGAACTAACGAAAGAAATGGCTCGTCAAAATTAACATATCCAAGATCACGTAAAGCTTTTGTTATAAAGCGAGCATAAAGCAGATGCATTGCTGCATGCTCAGCACCACCGACATATTTATCTACAGGAAGAATCTTATTAATCCATTCTGTATCAAAAGGGTTATCACTGTTTTTGTTGTCTGGATATCTTAAGTAATACCAGGAGGAGCATACAAAAGTATCTAGTGTATCAGCATCTCTTTTTGCAGGACCGCCACACTTTGGACAAACTGTATTTATAAACTCATCGCACTTCTTTAATGGTGATTCCCCATCTGGTTTAAACTCAACATTATATGGAAGTAAAACTGGTAAATCCTTTTCAGGAACAGCAACTTCACCGCAGTGTTCACAATAAACTACTGGTATTGGAGCACCCCAGTATCTTTGTCTGGATACCAGCCAATCTCTTAGACGGTAATTGATTTTTAAGCTACCTTTTTTATCTGCTTCCAGCTTTTTAACAATACCGATTCTAGCATCATTAGTTGATACACCGTCAAATTCTGCACTATTTACAAGTAAACCATAGTCACAGAAGGGTAAATCATTATTAGCACCATCAGCACTCTTAATTACTCTATTTATAGGAAGATTGTATTTTGTGGCAAAGTCAAAATCTCTTTCATCGTGAGCAGGAACAGCCATCACACAACCAGTACCGTAGCTTGCCAATACATAATCAGCAATCCATATTGGTACTTTTTCACCTGTTATTGGATGAATAGCATATGCACCTGTGAAGGCTCCTGTTTTTTCCTTAGTTGTTGAAAGTCTCTCAATATCAGTTTGTTTCTTAGTTTCTTCAATATATTTTTCAATAGCTGCTCTGTTTTCAGCAGTAGTAATTTTATTTACTAGTTGGTTTTCAGGTGCTAATACCACATACGTTACTCCATAGAGAGTATCAGCTCTTGTAGTAAACACCTTGAAGCTTAGCTCTTGGTCAGCTACCTGGAACTCAATCTCAGCACCTTCAGAACGTCCAATCCAGTTTGTCTGAATCTTCTTGGTTTTTTCAGGCCAATCAAGAGTATCCAGCTTGTCAATAAGCTCTTGTGCATAAGCTGTAATTTTGAAGAACCATTGCGTAAGATCACGTTTAGTTACATCGCTTTCACATCTTTCACAGGTGCCGTTGATAACCTGTTCGTTTGCAAGAACTGTATTACACTTTGGACACCAGTTAACAGGTGCATTCTTTCTGTAAGCCAAACCAGCTTTGTATAATTGAAGAAATAGCCACTGTGTCCATTTGTAGTAATCTGGAGTACAGGTTTTCAATTCGTAATCCCAATCAAAGGTTGCTCCTAATTCTTTAAGCTGATTTTCCATTGTTTCAATGTTTTTTAGTGTTGAGTCTTCTGGATGTATACCAGTCTTAATAGCGTAGTTTTCAGCTGGTAATCCAAAAGCATCAAAACCCATTGGATGAAAAACTTCAAAACCCTGCATTCTCTTCATTCTAGCCCATGAATCAGTTAAACTGTAATTATACCAGTGACCAACGTGTAGGTTTGCTCCTGATGGGTATGAGAACATTTCAAGGCAGTATAGCTTCTTGTCAATATTTTCAGGATTAAATTTGTAAATCTCAGTATCTGCCCATTTTTTTTGCCACTTTCTATCTATATCTGCTGAGTATGGCATTTAATCAACTCCTTTTAAAATAATTATATCCAGTTTTTGTGTAAAAATATAAAACCCGCCTCTAAAAAAGAGACGGGATAATCCGCGGTACCACTCTTGTTAGCCTTAATGGCTCACTCTTGTCCTTTAACGCAGGATATTCGGCTGATTTTGTCAGCGGCTCCACGGCGAGTTCAAAGGCTGTAGTCTACTGCAATTTCACCAGTTTTGCAGCTCTCTGTCAGGAAAAATAATATGCCCTATATAGGACATTCCACAAGACTCAATTTCCTTTTACTAATCCGTTTCATAGCATAATATTTTATTTTATGAGTTAAGCAATAAGCTCTTGTACATAAATAATCAACTGTAAAAGTTGATTCATTCACTAAATCTATACTAGATTATCATATATACAAAATTTTTTCAATGCTTTTAAATAGCTGATTATTTGCATTTCAAGCATATGCAGAGCTGTGTTGTACTGTAGAAATTCATATGACACATTACTTGATTTCACAACTCTAGCTGTCTTTTTTAATATAATTAACTCAACTTTCTCAGATTGAACACAGATAGCTTTTATGTGTGGGAAAGTTTAGTAATTCATTAATATTTGAGCAGGATAGAAAAATCATATTTATAAACTCTATATTAAGGCAATGAAAACCAGCATTCTCAGGATTTACACAGGACGAGCAGTTATATATCATCCAGTTAACATAAAAAGAAATAATATATGAACTTCTGTCCTATTATTTACATAAAATGAATTAAAACTTAATTATTGGAGAGGTAAGGATGATGGGAATGACAAGTACTTTTTAAAGGAGGTGCCAAAACCATGTTATACTAATTTGCATTTAAAATGTTGAATTACATTTTAAATAGCCGCATTTACGGCTATGGAGGGAAGCCCCCAAATGTTGTTCAATACTATGAGTCGATGCATATGCAGCGCATCGCGTCAAGCGATAATCTAAAATATTGTTTTTATATTTTAAATACGAAATAGTATTATTACAAAGAGCAGTTGCAGTTCATTATGGGCTACTCTCTTTGAACGCAATTTTATGTGACATGGGAATATAAATGGATAAATTCATAGTTATAATGGCAGGTGGATCTGGAACAAGATTGTGGCCCCTTTCCAGAGAAGTTAAGCCAAAGCAGTTTATTAATATTGATGATGGGAATTGTATGTTGGTACGTACTATTGAGCGCGTATGCGAAATCGTTCCTGCAGAAAGGTGCTTTACTATAACCAATAAGATGCTTGTTGATATTACGCAGAAAACTGTTAAGGATTTAATACCTTATTCAAATATACTAGTAGAGCCAGAAAAGAAAAATACAGCAGCATGTATTTCTTATGCTACCTTACTTTTAAAGGAAAGATATGGTGAAGGCTTAGTATGTTTTGTACCAGCAGATGGTTACGTTAAGGACAATAAAGCCTATAAAGATGCGATAGAACTTGCTTATGCTGCTGCTGAAAAGACAAATGAATTAGTTATAATAGGCATCACACCCACTTATCCAGCAACAGGGTATGGTTATATTCAAATAGATAATGACGATGATTCTGATAAAATATTGAGGGTATTGAAGTTTATTGAAAAACCTGATTTAGAAACAGCAAAAAAACTTATATCAACAGGTGAATATTTATGGAACGGTGGCATTTTGGTGGGCACCATGGATGCAATAATAAAAAACATAACGGCATTCCTACCTAACCACTATAGCAAGTTATCCGATGCTATTAAGCATGTAGATGAAGGGAGCGGTAACACATATATTGAAAGTGCATATAATGAAATAAAAAATATATCTTTTGATAACGGAGTTCTTGAAAACAGCAAAGACGTTTATGTTGTAAAGGGTTCTTTCGATTGGGATGATATAGGTTCAATTGAAGCTTTATCAAAAATGATGGATATTGATGCTGATGGAAACGCAGTACGAGGTAAACATATAGGAGTAGAAACAAGTAATTCAGTGGTAGTTAGCGATGATAAAATTATTGCAACTATGGGCATAGATAATCTGATAGTTGTTAGCACTCCAGATGTAATACTTGTATGTCCAAAAAATAGAGCACAGGATATCAAGACAATTGTTGACATTCTCAGATGTAATGGGTATAAAAACCTTTTATAACGAGGCAAGAAATTGTTACCCACTTCTATAAGTAGCGGTTAACGCTTCGGTATTCAGGAGATGAGAATATCTCCGGCCTCACTTACACGCCGCTGATGTAATGAAATTTCTACAATCAAAAATTTCATTTTGTATAGGCGTAATAAAGGAATGTTGATTAGTGAAATATGCTTCAAATAAGTATTCTACAAAACAAATAATATGATTTGGGGTTAACTATATACGCGAAACGCTTATGACTATATATCCAAATTTACACAAAAAATAGTCTATTGGAGTGGGAGACTTATCAAGGGTTTGTTGAGGGAGGTTCTCTAACTAATTTATGCGATTATTTCATTCAACCTTCTATTGAAAAGTCTTTCACACCTACAATTTTCAGATGCTAGTGACAGATGTAATATGAAAGGAGTAGCCAAAATGCTCGAAAATGATAAACTCATTGAACTGTATAAGACAATGCAGACTATTCGAATGGTTGAGCATAGAATTGAGGATGAATATAAGTATGATGAAATAAAGACACCAATACATTTGTCTATTGGTCAGGAAGCAATATCAGCAGGGGTATGTATTCATCTTGAAAAAGGTGATAGTGTAATTGGAACACACCGTAGTCATGCACAGTATATTGCAAAGGGTGGAGACATAAATAAAATGGTAGCTGAGCTATATCTGCGTAAAACAGGATGCTCTTTGGGTAGAGGTGGCTCAATGCATTTAATTGATCCTAAAGCTGGAGTACTTGGTTCTACTGCTATTGTAGGGGGAAGTATTCCCATTGGTACAGGTGTTGCCCTTGCAGCGAAGCTGCAGAACAAAAATAATGTAACAGCGATATTTTTCGGGGATGGAGCAGTAGATGAGGGTACTTTCCACGAAAGCCTGAATTTTGCAGCACTAAAAAAGCTACCAGCAATATATATATGCGAAAACAATTCATATGCAATTAATTCACATGAACTGGTAAGACATTCATCAAACCAAATATACAAGTGGGCTGAAGGATATGGGATACCTTCCTATCAGATAGATGGAAATGATGTTCTAAAAGTTGCTGATATAGCTCAAAAAGCTATTTCAAGAGCTAGAAGGGGGGAAGGGCCATCGTTGCTTGAATGTAATACATATAGGTGGAAAGGACATATCGGGACGGTAAATGATATTGGTGAAGGTATGAGACCTCAATCCGAATATGATTACTGGATTTCTAAATGCCCAATAAAATGGTTCAGAGATTACCTAAAAGACATTGGTGTTCTTGATGACAATACGGTTCAGAGCATTGATGATGAAATAAATCAGATAATAAAGGAAGCTTTTGAGTTTGCTCAAAATTCTCCGAAGCCATTACCCAGTGACTTACTTGAGTTTGTATATGCTGATTGAGCAGAAATGATATTTGTCAAACAAATTTTGTGCCCAAATGGGGTGAGGGAGGTTAGTATGCCCTGGACAACAATTGAAGTTGAAAAGCAGGATAAATTTTATATTAAAGACGAATCAAATGAAGGCAGAATTATTTCATATAAGGATGCCATATATGAAGCCTTAGATCAATCTATGGCAAGGGATTCAAGGGTCTTTATAATGGGTGAGGGTGTTGATGACCCATCTGGTGTATTTGGGACAACAAAAGGTTTGCATGAGAAATACGGTGCCGACAGAGTATTTGATACCCCAATTGCTGAAAATTCTTTGACCGGTATGGTAACAGGAGCTGCGATGGCTGGACTTAGGCCGATTTTTGTACACAGCCGAATGGACTTTTTAATTATTTCCTTGGATCAATTGGTGAACCACGCCTGTAAATGGAGCTATATGTTTGGAGGCAAAGTGAAGATTCCCTTGGTGGTTCGTACTATCAGTGCGAGGGGCTGGGGCTCGGGGGCACAGCATTCACAATGCGTACAGGGTATGATGATGAACGTACCAGGTCTGAAAATCGCTACCCCTGCTACACCCTATGATGCAAAGGGACTGTTGATTTCAAGCATAATAGACAATAATCCCGTATTATTTGTTGAACACAGATGGCTTTATAAGACTATGGGTAATGTTCCTGATAACCTATATTCCATTCCTTTTGGAAAGGGTATGGTAAGAAGAAAAGGTACTGATGTTACTATAGTAGCAGTATCTTATATGGTAATAGAGGCTCTGAAAGCTGCGGAAAAGCTACAGTCTGAAAATATATCTGCAGAGGTTATAGATTTACGAACTATAAAGCCTATTGATGAGGATATAATTTTTGAATCACTTGCAAAGACTGGGAAGCTCTTAATAACAGATACAGGCTGCAAAACAGGAGGAGTTGCGTCAGAAATATCGGCTGTTGTGGCTGAAAAGGCCTTTCATTTATTGAAAAAGCCTATTGAAAGAGTATGCTGTCCGGATGTACCAACACCGGCAAGTGATGTTTTGGAAAAAGCTTATTATCAGGATTCTGAAAGTATTATTAATAAAGTACTGGATATGGTGAAGTAACTGGATGTAGTGAGCAGGGGGTGGGGTCCGCAATATGGACAAAATTATTGAACAGGATTGCTTAGAGTATATAAAACGAATTAATCTTGTACCGTTGTATGGAAAGACAGTGTTAATAACAGGTGCTAACGGTTTAATAGGAACTTATATAATATATATGCTCCATTTGGTAAATACAATGGAGGGAGCAAATATTAATATAGTCGGAGTCAGCAAAAATGCTCCTTGTCAGGCGCTAAGAGATATTTTTGACAATAAATATAAATTTATTTCGGCTGATCTCAATAAAATAGATTATACGGAATTGCAGCTACACACTGATTATATTATTCATGGTGCAACCTATGCACAGCCTGGCAAGTTCTTAAGAAATTATCTTGATACTATGCATCTGAATACCTCTGCGACTGAAAAGCTTTTGCAAAAGGCAAAGGACGATGGTGCTAAGTTCCTATTTTTAAGCTCTTCAGAAGTTTATGGAGAACCTGACGAAAATAACATTCCGACGCCAGAAGAATATCCTGGACTGTGTTCGCCTGTGGGTATAAGAGCTATTTATTCTGAATCCAAAAGGATGGGTGAAACACTTTGTTTTGCATATAAAAACTTTGAAGGTATTGATGCTAAAATAGCCAGAATATCTATGACCTATGGTCCAGGTGTAAAACTTGATGACGAAAGGGTAATGGCAAATTTTATAAAGCAAGCACTGAATGACAAGAAGATTGTTATGCTTGATGACGGAAGCAAGGTGAGGACATTTTGTTATATTGCAGATGGTGCACTGATGCTGCTTAATATTCTTTTATATGGCAATGATTTTGTTTACAATGTAGGAGGAAAGGATTGCATAAGCATAAGAAGGCTGGCTGAGGAGATATGTGCACTGACAGGAAGTACTCTTGCGGTTGAGCTACATACGCAGCCTCTAGCACAAGATATTAAAGTGTCCCCTGAACATGTGGAATTGGATATAAGAAAGATATGTTCAGAATTTCAGCTTGAACATTTTAAACCCTTCGAGGAGGGACTGACTCGTACAATTGTTTGGAATGTGCTGAGAAGTAAGGGGCTGTAGGTTTCTATATTTGAATTAACTTCGAAAGTTGATTTAATATTTTGTTATTCTTAATTTGTAATATATAAAACCCCATGATATTATAGTAATATGAATGTAATACTAATTCGCATAAGATCATGGGGTGAAGCCATATGGGAAAGTTAGTTTTAGTTATCTTAGTTCTTGTAGTATTACTTTGTTTTTGTATATATAACAGTTGGTTTCAGAGAGAAAAAAGTAAAAGTATGTTTGAACATGAGAAAAAGAAGATATCGCCTTTTAACAGCTATAAAGCGTGGGCAATATATTCTATTGTCATTGTTTTAGTCATCTTTTTAATAATCGGATATCAAATATATACTTTGATGGATACAATTAAAAATTATGTTGCTTAGTATTATATATAATACATATTACTCAACTTTAGCAGTTGAAAAATTTAAGCGTTCAAACCTTATCAATGCAGAAAACTTCCTGTTTTATTTGGCAGGAAGTTTATTTATTTCATAAGATGGAAATTTTATTTTATATTTACCATTCACACTTCAATTATGGATTACATAATATAACATGATAACCATTCTTATGAGGTGATAAGAAACATGTCAAGTGATAGATTTCTACTTATTAAAGCTTGGAGTTATACGCTATGGGCTGACATTGATCATGTATTGTGCCAGCTTCTAATAGCTGAGATAACAAACAGAATTCCCGTCATTTATTGGCCTACACACTGTCTGCACAATGGACTTGTCCAAACAAACGGATTTGAATTATATTTCGAACCAATTTCTAACTACACAATTTACCACATAGCAAAACCAGATTATACCTATTACCCACCAATATGGGATTCAGATAGCTTATTAGCTGATGATCGAAATAGGGATACCTGGATGTATCGTAATATTGGAGATATTATTAGCAGTGATGCAAACGTGGTTGTGGGTGATGCCTACTATAATGTGTCTGAGCTAATTCCCTTTCTCAAGAAAAACCACTCAGTGTATGGAATGAATTCAGAGCAGATATATCATTATCTTTATAGTAAATATATAAGAATTAAGCCTGATATAGATATGGAAATACAGAGCTACTACAACACATTGATTAAGAACAATTATCCTGTCTTAGCTGTTCATGTACGCAGAGTTGACAAAAGTGTGGTATTTGATGCGAGAAATTCCAAAGAATATGGAAATCAATACTGGAATAAGGTTTATAAACGGTACACCAAAAAGCACAATGAAGATAAAATCAGAAAAATATATCCAAAGGGTAAGCTTAAGAAGCCTAATGACTTGTACAAATCTGAGATTCGTAAATATATAGAAAAATATAATATTAAGAAAATATTTTTACTTACTGATTGTGAGGAGACAGTCAGAGAATATAAAAAGCTTTATGGTTCTATGCTGTTATTCACTGATTGCAAGAGAGTTTTAGGCGGAGAAAGTACTTCACATATGGAAAATCCTATGATAAAAAGGCGCAGAGGTGTTGAGATTATAAAAGATACTTATATTGCTTCTAAATGTGACTTTTTTATCGGAAATGATTTTTCCCATCTATCCCATACGGTAACACGGATAAAGGACTGGGGAGATAGAAGTGTGAGCCTCTTATACTGGCTCTATAAAAAGCTTAAATACCCTATAAATGTAATACTTATAGTAAAAAAGGACAGTAATAATATTTTATCTCGCATGAAAAAAAGAGCTATAGAGCTTATAGATAAATATAAAAAGAAGCTATTAAAGGGGGGTTCTTGATATGCCAAGCGAGAGATTTTTGCTTATTAAGTCTTGGGGGTGTGGTTTTTGGTCAGATGTTGACCATGTTATGGGGCAATTGCTTGTGGCTGAATTGACAAATAGAATTCCTGTAATTTATTGGGGTACTAATAGTCTTTATGCAGAATCCTTTAAAACAAATGCCTTTGATCTTTATTTTGAACCAGTATCTAATTATACCATTTATGATGTTATTAAACCTCAATATACTTATTATCCGCCCATATGGAGATATGACAATGTAATGGTAGAGGATCTTGACAAAATCACATGGATCTACCGTAACTTAGGTGACCTGATGGGCAGTGAAGCAAATGTAGTTGTCAGTGATGTGCATTACTTTGTACGTCCAATAATAAATTACATTACAAAAGACCACTGGGCTTATGGAATGACTTCACAACAAATTTACAGAGGGCTTTTTGATAAGTATATAAAACTTAAACCAGATATTGAGCTTGAGATACAAGAATTTTATGATACAAAGCTGAAAGATTTCAGACCTACACTGGGAGTTCACATAAGAGGAGGAGACAAAATACGAGAGGTTGAGAATCTGTCAAGCTTAAATAAGAGATATCATAATTCTATAGCTAATTATATAGATAAATATCAAATACAAAAAATTTTATTACTGACAGACTGTGAAGACATAGTGAAAGACTTTACAAAGAGATATGGTTCAAAGGTAGTGTTTACCGATTGCAGAAGAGGTGCTATAAATGCTACTGATAATGCTCCCCATTTGCAGGACTATACTCACAAAAGACGTAAGGGTATTGAAATAATTAAGGATACCTATTTGGCCTCGAAATGTGAATTTTTTATTGGAAATGGATATTCCAATGTATCATATACTGTAAAACGTTTGAGAGACTGGCAGGAGGACAATATAATATTGTTCTTCAGAGACTTGAAAAATGAAGTTAAATTAGCTAAAAAACGGTCAAAGGCTGTAATGATCAATTACTATCAAGAAGAAAAGAAACATAAGATTGATTACCCTGAATTGTACGGAGGTGTTAACACATATGTCAACTAACAGATTTCTTCTTATAAAGGCATTAGGTAAAAGTATTTGGACAGATGTAGACCATGTTATTTGTCAAACCTTTGCTGCTGAACTTACAGACCGTATTCCAATTGTATATTGGGGAATGGAAAGTAATTATAGTGTAGCTATAGATACAAATTCATATGAACTATTCTTTGAACCGATATCCCAATATAATATACATGATATTACTCGCAGAGAGTATACCTTTTATCCACCAGTTTGGAAATATGAAAATCTTTTGGCAGAGGATACTGACAGATTCAAAATGGAAAACCGTGATTTAAGCAGTCTTATGCGAAGTGATGCAAATGTTGTAGTAAGCGATGTTTATTATCCTTTAAGAGCGCTAATACCCTGGATTAAAAAGAGTCACTGGGCTTACGGTAAAACACCCTATCAGATATATCGCCAGCTTTTTGACAAGTATTTAAAACTTCAACCTGCTATAAAAAGAGAGATTCAGAAATATGTAAATATGAATCCCAATTTCAGAGATGAAAGACCCATCATTGGTGTCCATGTCCGAGGTAATTCAATTGCAAATGAAGTTGCCCAAATATATGACCTGAATGAGTTTTATAAGCCAAATGTGTGGCAATTTGTTGTTAGATATAATGCAAGACATGTATTTGTAATAACAGATTCTTCTAAAATTCTAAGACAGTATAAAAGGCTTTACGACAAGAAGGGGATGCTGCTTTATACAGATAGTAAAAAGGTTTCTTTTAAAGAGCGTATTGCCACTTGTCTGCTTGATTATCCAAATAAAAGGCATAAGGGTGTTGAGCTTGTAAAAGATACTATTGAAATTATTAAAGATACCTATCTGGCAGCACAGTGCGACTTTTTTATAGGTAACGGGTATTCAAGCTTATCCAATACTGTGATGCGCCTGAGAGATTGGCCAGAGACAAATATAAAGCTTTTATATTAAATGGAAACTTTCCATTGATAAGTTTAAATACCTACAATCTTTTAGATGGGAAAGTTGAGTGTTAAATATTTAAACCATTTGTGAGTGATTTCTAACAGAATATGGCTTTATATCAATGCTTCATACGTCTTAGTAAAGTATAAGTATATTCACCTATAGGTATTTTTTAAGAACAGGATAATATAAAATTTAAGGTCTGATTATAATTCCCAATAAACTCATGAAAAAAATTGTGTAAAGCTAACATAGTGTAACCATAAAGCATATGATGAAGTATATTCAAAATTTATATAGGCGAAAGGAGATATTTCGATGTCAATTATTACTCTTATTCAGATTTTTGATGACGTATACATTGACTCATCACAACCTGATACAAATTTCAGCAATTCAACAGTTTTGTGGGTTGGGAAACAGGAAAATGGGGCACTTCAAAGGTCGCTACTAAAATGTGATTTAAGCTTTATACCTGCAGGTTCAAAAATTATTACAGCCAATTTGAATGTTTATCTTGATTATGATGCAAGTGAAATGGAAATTCAGGAAACTATTACACCATATGCTATTACAGATGATTGGGATGTTTCAACAGTTACATGGAATAATCAGCCTGCGATAAGCAATTCTATTAGAGGCTTTACAACTAATCTGTCTACTCCGGGATATTATTGCTTTATGATAACGGATTTTGTAGAACGATGGGTTAACCAAGGGTTTGCTAATAATGGCTTAGAACTAAAATCTGACGAAATAAATATTGATGATAACAAGCGTTTTGTTAGCAGCGACGAAATGGAAGTTGAGAAACAGTCCTTTAAGCCTGTTTTTGTGGTTCAGTATGAGCCTCTTCAGACAGAACAAGATGATAAAGATGGTATGGATTTAAAGCCTCCAGTGAATGCTCAACCAATTATTGCAGGGAAAAGTACAGATACAGACCATGAGGAGGTAACTACCACTGATGAATACCAGACTACAATGATAAGAGATACTTCTGATAAGACACATGTAAGCTTTTTTGTGAATAATTTATCTGAGAACCTGGCTGACGTTGGAATTGAAGTTAGCTCCGATGGTGTAAATTTTCTAAGGCAGAGCTATGATCCAATTCCTCAAGGGCTTGAAATATTTATACCTTATTACTATGCACCTTATACCCGTTTATACTATAAGTCTAAATTAGAGGGAGAACATACAAAACTGAGCATAGATTTTGTTTCTCAAACCTAAACATGAATCTTAGAAACAAATCAATTTTCGCATATATTTCATTGTTTTGAATATATATTAATATGATTGTAAATGTAGGAGTGAATTAAGATGAATTATACCCCTGAGGAGTTAAGAGGCATATGTCTAAAAAGGTCCTTCTTTGATGGTTACTGTAAAAAGCAGGTTGATAATTTGCTTGCTTTGATTAGTGAAGATTACGCTAGACAACAGAAAGAAAATGAAGAGCTGAAAAACAAAATATCTGCTCAAATTGAAGCAATTAGCCACTATAAGCTTCTCGAGGAATCACTTCAGCATTCAATTCTTGTTGCACAGCATACAAGTGAACAGGTTAAAGCGAATGCATGTGAAAAGGCTAAGTTTATAACCGAGGAAGCAGAAGCCAATGCTAAAAAACTTTTGGAGGAGGCAAATCTGGAGGTAATCAAGTGCAGATCTAAATGTGAAGAACTAAAGGCAGAAATAATATCATTTAAGTCAAAGTCAGAATTAATGTTGCAGGCACAATTGAAAATTTTAAAACAGATGTTTCCAGAATAACGTGTTGCTACATAAAAAAGGGGAAGTCTATTTAGTAAAATGAACCTATGACAAGGACATTTTATTGAGAGACTACCTCTTTTTATTAATTTCCCCAACTTTCCTTTGATAAGTTTGAGCACCTATAACTTTATCAGACAATAAGTACAAAGATGAAACATATCAATCAGTCAAAACATATAATATAAGAGTACTACAAATAGGCTGTACTTGTGCCTAAAGGGGTAGAAATGTGAGATATGCATTAATTGGCTGTGGTCGTATATCGCCTAATCACATAGCAGCGGCTGTTAATAATAATCTTGATATAGTGGCTTTATGTGACCTTGCCCAAGATAATATTGAATACATACTATCAAAATTAAATATTTTAAAACCTATTTGCAAATACACTGATTATAAGCAAATGCTGGAAAAAGAAAAGCCTGAGCTTGTTGCAATTGCTACTGAAAGTGGCAAGCATGCACACATCGCTCTTGATTGTATTGAAGCAGGCTGCAATTTAATTATTGAGAAGCCAATTGCGCTTTCACTTGAAGATGCAGAGGCTATCATAAAAAAAGCTGAACAAAAGGGTGTTAAGGTTTGTGTTTGCTATCAGAACAGATTTAATAAATCAATCCAAAAGATTAGAGAAGCCGTTGAAGAAGGTCGTTTTGGCAGACTTCTTTATGGCACAGCCCATATTCGTTGGAACAGAGGAGAGGATTATTATAAACAAGCTAAATGGAGGGGAACTTGGGAGCAGGACGGCGGCGCACTTATGAATCAGTGCATTCATAATATTGATTTATTATGTTGGATGATGGGAAATGAAATGATAGAGGTTGTTGGAATGACAGATAATTTAATGCATAGCTTTATAGAAGCAGAAGACTTAGGTATGGCGTTGGTTAGATTTTCTAATGGGAGCTACGGAATTATTGAGGGGACTACAAATATATATCCCAATAACCTTGAAGAAACTCTGTATATATTTGGAGAAAGGGGAACAGTAAAAGCTGGTGGGAAATCTGTGAATATAATTGAAGAATGGCAATTTGCTGACAATCTTGATGACTCAGAAGAGGTAAAGTTAAAATATCATGAGAATCCTGAGAATGTATATGGCTTTGGGCATAATCCTTTGTATGCAGATATGATTGATGCTATTAAAACTAATAGAGAACCATATGTTACAGCTAGGGATGGGAAAAAATCCTTAGAACTTGTCCTTGCCATTTATAAATCTGCAGCTGAGGGAAAGTGCATAAAACTTCCACTAGATAGCTGCAGCACTATAGATTTCAAAGGCAGGTTTAGTATATGAGTATTTTTTTGCATGAAAGCAGCTATATTGACGAGGATGTCACAATAGGTGATGGAACTAAGATTTGGCATTTCAGCCATATTCAGAAGGGTTCAAGACTTGGCGAAAACTGTACTATAGGTCAGAATGTTAATATTTCGAATAACGTAATAATAGGAAACAATGTTAAAATTCAAAACAATGTTTCGGTCTATGAAGGCGTAGAATTAGAAGACTATGTGTTTTGTGGCCCTTCAATGGTTTTTACAAATGATTTGACTCCTAGAAGCAAGTATCCAAAGGGAGCAGCAGGCTATAAAAGAACTCTAGTTAAATATGGGGCTTCTATAGGGGCAAATGCAACTATTGTATGTGGTCACACATTAGGGAAATGGTCCATGATTGCAGCCGGAACAGTTGTAACAAAGGATGTTTACGATTATGCGCTTATGATGGGTGTACCTGCAAAGCAAACAGGCTGGGTCTGCGAATGTGGACTTAGACTTAAGGAAGGCTATAGTTGCAAGGCATGTGGGCGGAGATATGAATTATTGAATAAACAGCTTCAAGAAATACAGCAGGATTGAAAGATATATGGGTAACCAAAATTAATAACTCAACTTTCCATTGATAGGTTTAAACACCTACAATTTTTAACTGGGAAAGTTGAGTTAATAAACTGAAAAAATTAAATACGGAGGTACTATAAATGGTAATGCGAGATTTAAAGGCACAATATAACAGACATAAAAACGAAATAGATGCTGCAATACATAGAGTTTTAGAAAGTGGCAGCTTCATTGGTGGGAATGAAGTAGATATTTTAGAAAAAAGGCTGGCAGAATATGTTGGAGTTAAGCATTGCATTTCCTGTGCTAACGGAACGGAAGCAATGACTCTAGTGTTGATGGCTTGGGATATTAAAGAAGGCGATGCTGTATATGTGCCAGACTTTACTTTTTTTTCAACTGGAGAAGTAGTTTCTCTTAGAAAAGCAACTCCTGTCTTTGTGGATGTAGATAATGACACCTTTAATATAGACACCGTTAAGCTTGAAGATGCAATTTTAAGGACTTTAGAGGAAGGTTTATTGACACCTAAGGCTATAATTCCTGTTGATATATTTGGCTTGCCTGCAAACCATTTTGAAATTGAAAGAATTGCAAAGAAATATAATCTTTTAATACTAGAAGATGGAGCGCAGGGGTTCGGTGGAAGTATAAACGGGAAAAAGGCTTGCAGCTTTGGGAATGCTGCCACTACTTCCTTTTTTCCTGCAAAGCCATTAGGCTGCTATGGAGATGGCGGAGCAATTTTCACTAATGATGATGGGCTGGCTGAAATATTAAATTCATATAAAGTCCATGGAAAGGGAAACAACAAATATGATAATATAAGAATTGGTGTTAATTCACGGCTTGATACACTTCAAGCTGCTGTTTTAAATGTAAAGCTAAATGCTTTTACAGAACATGAGCTTGATGATGTGAACAGAGCATATAGGCTCTATAATGAAAGACTTGAGGGAATTGTAACTGTTCCAAAAATTCCGTCAGGCTGTGTATCCAGCTTCGCTCAATATACAATAAAACTTAATAGCGCTGAAGAGAGAGGAATACTTCAAACAAAGCTCAAAGAGAAGAATATTCCCAGCATGATTTATTACATTAAGCCAATGCATAAGCAGCAAGCTTTTTCAGATTTAGATTTTAATGAGTCAGATTATAGTGTTACCAATAAGTTGTGCGATATAGTATTATCACTTCCAATGCACCCATACATATCAGATACTGATATTGAAATAATAACCTGTGTAATAGCAGATGCTTTACTATATAGAAATTATTAGGTTGACTTAAATTATAACATTTGATACTATCATTTTTAATGTAATAATTAGTAATAATAGGAGAAATGACTGTGATAAAATTGAGGGATAACAAATCCAATATTATTTGTGTAGTAATGGCAATAGTCTTATTAATATCAATAATAAATAGTGTTTATTTAAATATGCAGAACCAAAAATTAAGAAATGAGGATATACGGCAAATGTATTCTGAATGGTATGCGGTATATCATATGTCTGAGTATGTAGATAAATATATTAATAGCGGTAGTAATAATGGAGAAAGGTACATATTATATGTAAATCAAGTATGCCATCATTTTCAATTATCAGTAACTCCAAGTGAAATTAAGGGTACTATGTCTAATGTGCTGGTTTTATCATATGATCCTTTGTTTTCTAATTTAGCAAATGCAGAAGAAAATTTAAATAGGGAAAAGGCCATAGAGCTATTGAAACAAATGAATAGTGAGTTGTTAGCTATAAGCAAAAATATTATGGAAACGAAGGAAGAGGAAAAAGAAAAACTGCTAGACCACTCATCGCCACTGTATAATGAGGTGAATACTAGAGTAAAGGATTTTTCTATTAAATATAATAAGTTAGTAGATGATTATTTCAGAACTTACTCAAAATAAGCTTTATCAGTTTAAAAATCAACATATATAAGCCCTCTAGTCAAGCTGATATTTGACTGGAGGGCTAAGTTTATTAAACGATAAAGTTTAGATAGTAGAATAGAAGTGATTTAATTAAAAATACCATCTAGTTAAGATAAAATATAATCTAGATAATACTGATATTCTCGCCGTATACCCTCTTCTATATTAATCTTTGGTGACCAGCCAGTTTCTTGTATTTTAGAATTATGTAGTACTCTTCTAGGGGTACCATCTGGCTTGCTAGTATCAAATACAATATCACCGCCATAGCCTATAACTTTTTTAATTATATGTGCCAAATCATGAATACTAATCTCATTACCTGAGCCTATATTTATAAAATCATTTCCCTCATAGTTCTGCATCAAATAGAAACAAGCATCTGCAAGATCATCCACATATAGGAATTCCCTTAACGGAGTACCCGTTCCCCACAGTTCCACAAGAGGTTTGTTTTCAAGCTTTGCTTTGTGTAGCTTAATAATCATTGATGGGATAACGTGAGAATTATATGCATCAAAGGTGTCTTTAATACCATATAGACTGGCAGGCATGGCACAGATAAATTTTGTACCGTATTGCTTATTATATGATTGACACATATTAATTCCTGATATCTTAGCAAGTGCATAGGGTTCATTTGTAGGCTCCAATAGACCTGTGAGAAGGTATTCCTCCTTTATAGGCTGTGGGCAGGTTTTAGGATAAATACAGGAGCTGCCTAGAAACATGAGCTTCTTAACATTGTTCCTGTAGGCACTTCTTATTACGTTACATTCAATTAGCATATTTTCCATAATGAAATCTGCGGGATATGAGTTGTTAGCGTGTATACCGCCAACTTTGGCAGCAGCTAAAAAAACGTAATCGGGCTTTTGCTCTTCAAAAAATTTATCAGTTGCTGCTTGGTCTGTTAAATCAAGCTCCTTGTGAGTTTTCAATATTAAATTAGAATATCCGTTGCGCTCAAGGCATCTTACTATAGCAGAGCCTACCATTCCATTATGGCCGGCCACATAGATTTTACTTTTTATATCCATATCCTTGTCACCTCTGATATTTGGACTGTTTTAGAATATTTAATTTAACTTAATTAATACCATTAACATCGCTATCTACCATCATTTTAACTAGTTGCTCAAATGACACCTTCTGCTTCCAATTCAAATTGGTCTTAGCTTTTGTCGGGTCGCCTAGAAGCAAATCAACTTCAGTTGGTCTGAAGAATTTTCGGCTAATATTTATTAATTCTCTTCCATTAGCACTGTTAATGCCCTTTTCGTTTTCGCCTGCACCTTCCCACTTTAGATCGATTCCTACGTTTTTAAAAGCAAGCTCACAAAATTCTCTTACAGTATGGGTTTCTCCTGTTGCTATGACATAGTCCTCTGGTTTTTGCTGTTGAAGAATTAACCACATTGCTTCCACATAATCTCCAGCAAAGCCCCAGTCCCTTTTAGCATCTATATTTCCTAAATAAAGCTTATCTTGCTTTCCCTTTAGTATATTGGCAATTCCCCTTGTTATTTTTCTAGTAACGAAGGTTTCGCCACGCCTTGGAGATTCGTGATTAAAGAGAATGCCGTTACAAGCAAACAAATTATAAGCCTCTCTGTAATTAACTGTTATCCAGTAAGCATAAAGTTTTGCTGCTGCATATGGACTTCTTGGATAAAAGGGTGTTTTTTCACTTTGGGGAATCTCTTGAACCTTACCAAATAATTCACTGGAAGAAGCTTGATAAAACTTAATGTCAGCAGCTACCTCCTTTATGCTCTCCAAAAGTCTTAATGTACCTAATGCATTTACATCAGAAGTGAATTCTGGGACATCAAAGGACACCTTTACATGACTTTGAGCGCCTAGATTGTATACTTCACTAGGCTCTATTTTATAAATCAATTTACTAAGGTTACATGAATCTGATAAGTCTCCAAAGTGTAAAGAAAAGTTTTCGTTCCCAGTGCCATCAGCATCAATCAGATGATCTATCCTGTGAGTGTTTATTGAACTGCTTCGCCTGACTATACCGTGTACTTTATATCCTTTATTTAGTAAAAATTCTGCCAGATAAGAGCCGTCTTGCCCTGTAATACCTGTAATTAATGCTGTTTTCATGCATATAACTCCTTTATAGCTAAATAATTTTATGAACTTAAAGTTAGTAAGTAAGTACCTGATAACATATTATGTTTTAGGCCTTTATTATGGAACTGGGAGGAATTAATGAAAGCCGTTTTATTTATAGTGCTACTATTACATGAGTAGAAGGGAATAAAAATGCTGATTCCCTTCTGCTCAATTACAATTTGTATTGCGTTAATGCTTTCATATGTTTGTCTGCGTATAGCCTTTATTAATTGGATACTATAGTTTTAATTTCTATATTGAGATTTTCTTGACTGTAAGGTATGCTGTTAACCCGCCAGTCAGACTTGAAGTCACAGTAGTAGTGCTTTCAACAGCCAGATCAATTATATCGCCAGCAGTTAGGTCAACAATGGTACTGCCTTCAAACAATGTGGTAAGTGTCAATGAAAGTGTACGGGTTTGTAATGTTGACGGTATAAAGTTAGTTCCTCCATTGATACGGACACCTGCCGACAGATCGACAGCAACTAAAACTGTACTGACAGTTACCATATAATTAATTTCATAAGTTGCAGTTTCTATAATTGTAATATCATCAGTTCCGAGAGTGACATTGTCGCTTGGCATTGTATCTGCTAATGCAATTTGGTCAACACCTCCGCCAATGCCAATTGAGATGGCTTGTGGATCAGTTGAAAATAAGCCACCAAATGCATCTAAACCAGCAGGGCCAGTAGGACCAGTAGCACCAGCAGGACCAGTAGCACCAGCAGGACCAGTAGCACCAGC
>JAEZIB010000090.1 GCA_023416275.1 Bacillota bacterium
CCTGTCACGCTGGAGGTCGACGGTTCGAGCCCGTTCCGGGTCGCCAATTTGCCCAGATAGCTCAGTCGGTAGAGCAGGGGACTGAAAATCCCCGTGTCGCTGGTTCGATTCCGGCTCTGGGCACCAATATTAAATTGAAAAAAGCAAGGAGTACAAGGAAAGCCACTGTCGAGCACCAGAGTTTATAAAGATAAATGAGGTGTGTAGAACAGGAAGCATGACACAGTAATCCGAAGGTTTTTGCAATTTATACGCGGGTTTAACTCAGTGGTAGAGTGTCACCTTGCCAAGGTGAAAGTCGAGAGTTCGAATCTCTTAACCCGCTCCAAACTAATGAGGCAGATTGCAAATGTGGTCTGTCTCAATTTAACGGCGCTATAGCCAAGTGGTAAGGCCAAGGTCTGCAAAACCTTTATCCCCCGGTTCAAATCCGGGTGGCGCCTCCAAAAAGAAAAGAAGTACTTAGTTGAAAAAGCTAAGTACTTTTTTGTTGTTCAGAATATATTATGAAATGGGGTAATAAGATGGGATATGCTAACAGAATTATTCGTGAAAAGAAGATTGTAGCAATTATGCTTAAATTATATTGCAATAAAAATCATAATTCTAAGAAACATTTATGCACTGACTGCTTAGAACTTAAAGAATATGCCTTAAAAAGACTTGATGGGTGCAAATTTGGCAATAATAAAACAATTTGCGGAGATTGTAAAATACATTGCTACCAAAAAGATATGAAAGAGAAAATAATTAAAGTAATGCGATATTCTGGTCCTAGGATGATAATATATCATCCCATAATGGTAATTGAACACTTGATTTTAAAATATAAAAAACACTGACTGAAAAAGTATTGTCAGTGACTGGTATATGATTTATCCTACTATGATTGGGTTTAAATTAAATATGGTGTATAATTTCCATAATGAAAGCTTTAATCATATTCGCAAAATCTTATCAGAAGAATAGCTATTAGACAAAGATACACTTAGTCATGAAGAAGACTTAGTGTATTATTTAAAAATATTTGTCTTTGAATTTGTTTAATATAGGGGTGGCTCCTCCAAAAAAATACTTAATGAGAATTGAAAAGCTTAGTACTTTTTTGGTGCTCCGCCCCCCCCAATCTATTCTTAAATCGATATTTACTTCAATCTAAATTCTTTACCTTCATAAATTCTAATAGGGTTGCCCCTTTCGAGGGTATTATGCTGTACCCACATCTTTCTTTTATGATTTGAGAAATTTTCAGTATTTATTTCTTCGATAAGAGTTGATAATCTACTTAATGCCAGTTTTTTATTCATATGTTGTGAGCGTTCCTCACTAGCTGTTACAGTTAGTCCGGTAGGGATATGCAGTGCCCTGACAGCTGTCTCCACTTTATTGACATTTTGTCCTCCCGGACCGGAGCTTCTCATCGATTCAAATCCTACATCCTTTTCAAAAAAGTTAAGTTTGTCTGGATTCTTAAACACCTCAATATTAATAAACCAGTTCTTTCTCTTGTGATTAGGACGATACGGGCTAGTGCAAATCCAAAGAATTGTACCGCTTACAATTTCATTAATTGCTTTTGCTGGTCGTGAGAGAGGCTTGTTGCACGTCCCTATATCTAGGCTTTCGTGGTCTTCCAGGGATAAGAGTACCGATTTTAGGTTGCCTGATATACGTCCTGGTACGGCATCTATGACGGTAGCTTTTATTTTGTTTTTGTTACATTCATTTTTGTATGACTCTAGAAATAGGTTTACCGCAAGTTCACACTCATCGGGACCTTTTCCGGAACTTATTTGTATCCACATAAATCCTCCATTGAAAAGAGTGATATGCATATGACTCTTTTAATTGTTTTTATAAGTTAATATGGGCTTGAAGGTTGCAATTACCTTTACTAAGCCAAAATTCAATAAGCTTTGAATTACTGTATCAATATTCTTGTAAGCTTCTGGAGCTTCTTCGAAAAGAAGCTTATTATCATTGCAAATAACTCTCCCTTTAAATTTGGTGTATTTGATAGTTTCTTTTGTGTATTTGTTTTCAAGCCTTGACCTGCACATGCTTCGTTCCCATTTCCGCCCTGCACCGTGTGCCAAAGAATAGCCCGATATGCAAGTGCTATTAGAGGGCATTACGAGATAAGTAAGTGAACCCCTTGAACCAGGTATTACTATTGCTCCTGCATCGCTGGGTGAAGCGCCTTTTCTGTGAATATACAGCAATTTATTATCACATTCTTTAATGCTTACACTATTATGAGAACTGTCAGCTAACTTCATTGTTTGTGTACTAATTCCAAGTGTGCTGAGAATTCTGTATGCTATCAGCTCCCTGTTGATGGCAGCCCAGAGGATGGCGTTATCATGTTTTGAAAGGTATTCTTTAGCTGCTGAAGAAGATGTTTGAAGGCCATTTTTGGCTTCATAAAGCTTTATGCTCTCATCCAGGATTGTCTGGCCATATCCACGAGAGCCGCTGTGAACCAGAAGCATAATATGGCTTTTATCATAGCCAAGGTGTCTGAAGGTTTCTTCATCAAATACAGTTTCTGTTTCTTGTAGCTCAGCAAAATGATTACCTCCTCCTATTGTGCCAAGACTTGAGCCCAATGGGGAAGAAGTGATTTCTTTATATTTATCTTCTGACAATGAAATCTCTTTTAGGTTTTCAGAGCTTTTTGCCTTGTCTATAATGCTTAGGGAATTCAGATTCTTTCTTGATTTAATACTTTCTGTTAAAGGTATTTCATCAAAGTTCACATTATTTATTCCTTTTGATAATTTTGATATAAGCCGTTCAAGTTTAAATTTTCTTTTTTCAAGGTCTGTCATAAACATTGCCATTCCACAGCCGATATCACTTCCTATCAAGTGAGGGTAAATAATATTCTCGGTAATTATTGCTGCACCAACAGGAGTCTTTCCTGGGTGGAGGTCTGGCAGGCCAACTGCTTTTACAACACCAGGCAGTGTACTGAGAGATTTAAGCTGGTTAACCACAGTTTGATCAAGCCAATTTTTTTCAGATGAAATGATTGTTACATTACTCATATATTTGTTTTCTCCTATATTCAATATAATTTTTAATCTCCAAAAGGGTATAAAAATACCGTGATGCAGTAACCACGGCTTTTTTGACAATAAAAAAACACGATAACCTATCGTGCATTCTGTAATAGCATATTTGTTTAATAACAGGTGAAGGTTACTTTAAAGGTTGACCTCAAAAGCATGCTGAAAAAAGAGACTAATTTGCCTCATACATTGCTTTTTCGGTCCAATATTCAATTATAAACTAAGCACCTCATAATTTGTTATTGCTGTCATTTCCAACACTCCTTTCCTGGTTGCTTGGCGAACAGTTGACGTAAGTCAAAAGACCAGCCTCCTGATTGGTTAATATAAATCTTACCATAACATAATATACTTGGACAAAACTATAAGTCAATATCTGTAATTAAATTGAAATATGATTATATCTATAATGTAATAACCTAAAACTTGGAACTTTTTAGATGAAACTGCATAGCAGTTTCAAAGAGAAAAATTGCTTTAATACTTGGCTTCCCGTATAGCTGTATAACACTATAACAATATTTTGCCATAAATCTCTGTCATTAATTCTTCGATACGCTTATAATCCGGCTCTTCAGGGAGTGATGTGTTTCTAGCCATTGATTTTAACTTGTGTTCATAATCGTCATCAATAAGTTTTATTAAGTAATAGACTTAGACTTCGCAGTTGAATATACTGCTTGAAGCCAAGTAATATCAGGTGTACTAGAGATATCAATGGAAAGTCGGGTTGGTAATAATTGCATAAATTAGTTGGGTGAATAAAGCTTGCTGAAAGAATACAAGGATTCTCATTAATAAAATAATGAAGGTATGTATGTTTACAATCGTTTAGCAAGCTCTAAGTGTTTTGCCGAAAAACAGACACGAAATCGGTTTTAGCACACTATGAAACATTGATGGTGAATGTGTGCAACTGCAAAAATTGCTAATTAAAGCATTTATTTGGGCAACAACCATTAATAATTCTACTGCACTAATAGATTCATTTTATGTGAGAAGTTTGCGTAATAAAAAAATGTTGACAAGAAAAAACAAATGGTAATATAATGATATTAACAAAATGATAATAACACAAAATAAACACAAATTGAGGGCCATGTAATGCAGGATAATGTATTGAAAAATAAATTGGGACTTACCGAAGAGCAATTCTTGGCAACGTATGATGCAAACAAATTTGAGAGACCTTCGGTGACAGTAGATATGCTGATTTTTACAGTAACTGACGAAGAAAAGAAAAACTACAGGAAGCTTCCTGAAAAAGTCTTAAGACTTTTAATGATAAAAAGAGGCGATCACCCATATATAGGTCAGTGGGCTCTTCCAGGCGGATTTGTGCAAATGGACGAAAGCTTAGATAAAGCGGCTTTAAGGGAATTAAAAGAAGAAACTAACATTGATAAAATATATATGGAGCAACTTTATACATGGGGTGAGGTGGGTAGAGATCCACGTACTAGAGTAATAAGCGTTTCATATATGTCGTTGGTTGATAGTTCAACACTTGATATCAAGGCCAGTGATGATGCGGATGATGCAAAATGGTTTACGGTTTCCTGTAAATTATATCAAGAACAAAAGACAGTAACTGAAAAAGGATATGTTCTGCAAAGATTGTTCAAATTGAGTTTATCTAACGATGAAAATAACCTTTACGCAATGGTGAAAATTATCAAGACTGTGGAGGGTAAGGTAACAAAAGTGGAAAGAGAAATAGTTGAAGCTAAGGGAATAGCTTTTGACCATGCAAAAATTATAGAATATGCAATTGAAAGATTACGCAGTAAAATTGAGTATACTGATATAGCGTTTAATCTTATGCCGGAGCTGTTCACTCTTACAGAGCTTCAGCAGGTGTACGAAGTTATTCTTGATAAGGAGTTATTAAAAGCAAATTTCAGAAGGAAGACCGCTAATATGGTTATTGAAACCAATGAGTATACCAAAGACGCAGGTCATAGGCCTTCAAAGCTATTTCGGTTTAACCCAAGCTGGACTATTGTTTCTGATTGAGGAAGATCTTAGAAATGATGCTAGAAGAGTATTGGAATATTTGCTCACAGCTAACGATGAGACAATGATGGTATAAGGGGGGAAGTAGTATGAAAGATAGATTTGAAGTAATTAAAGGTGATATAACAGAGCAGAATGTTGATGCTATTGTTAATGCAGCTAATAGTTCGTTGCTTGGAGGGGGAGGTGTTGACGGTGCTATTCATAGAGCAGCGGGACATGAACTGGTTATGGAATGCAGAGAGCTTCATGGCTGCAAAACTGGACAGGCTAAAATAACTAAAGGATATAAGCTTCCTGCTAAATGGGTAATCCATACTGTTGGACCTGTATGGCAGGGAGGAAATAAGGGAGAAGAAGGTCTATTGGCTGCTTGCTATAGAAACTCTTTGGAGCTAGCAGTTAAGAATGATACAAAAACTATAGCTTTTCCGTCAATAAGTACAGGAGCATACAGGTTTCCTGTGGAGAGGGCAGCTGTGATAGCAATTACTGAAATAAAAAGGTTTCTTCAAATGGATTCAAACATTGAGAAAGTATGGTTGGTTTGCTTTGATGAGGATACATATCAAAAATATCAAGAAATATGCTGTAAGATTTAGTAGATGGGGATAAAGTCTCAAATTAAAGAGGAAGGTGAACGAATATGAGTGTAAAACAAATATTTGAAAATGGATTGTTGTATCATCATTATGCAAATACCGCATATCCTTTGACTCCAAAATCATTTATGGAGTACCGTATTAATAATGCATCACAAATACAGAGCTTTTTGGCTTCGGAATGGGAAAAGGCAGATGAATTAAGTATATATGTACATGTGCCCTTTTGCAAAGTAAGATGCAATTTTTGTGAATATGTTGTTTTGCAAGATGTTGACGTATGTACTGAGGATTAAATGTTTCTTTTCATCTAAAAGAGAATAAAATGTATAAGGCTATATTGAAGGACAAAAAAATTGTAGGATATGACCTGGGAGGAGGAACTCCAACAAAATTGTCAGTAGGAAATCTAAAGAAAATTACAGAAGCTATTAGAAGCTCATTTAATATACAAGATAATGTTATTTTCAGTATAGAGACAACCCCGGTTATTGCTGCTAAGGAACCTGAAAAAATTTCTGAAGTTTATAATATGGGATACAAAAGAATTAGCATGGGCATTCAAACCGTATCTGAAAAACTGTTAAACGAGCTAGGAAGAGAAGGGACAACCCATATATATGAACAAGCTACGCAAAATATAAGAAAAGCTGGATTTAAGCAATTTAATATTGATCTTATGTATGGCTTTTTACATCAAAGTGACGAGGAATTCGAAAACACAATTCGCTATGCAATTTCTTTAAACCCTGAATACATAACATTGTACCGTAACCGTTACAAAGGAACAAAATTAGAAAAGGAAGCAGACGGAGTATCCTTGTATAAGATTATATGCCAGTATCGCTTGGCATATAATATATTACTTGAAAATGGCTATATGGCAAATGAGGGTAAAAACACATTCAGTAAAGTAAAAGATGATTACGGAACAAGCGATTATCTGACAAAGCGTGTGATTAATGGAGTACCCTATGTGGGAATGGGACTGGGAGCGCAATCCTTTGGAATGGACTATCTGGCCTATAATGAAGGTGCTGCAAGTAAACAGTTAGCAAAATATCAAAACAAAATAGAAAATAATCAATTTCCAGTGCAGGACATTTATAGGTTACCCAAGGAAGAAACTATAGCTAAAATGGTGTCAGTTGCTTTCTATTTTGGATTTATAGATATGGAGGCGTTTCATAAAAGGTTTGGCATTTCATTTATAGAGCACTTTAAAAATGAAGTTGAGTTTGTTACGCAGGAAGGATTAATGGAAATAAAGGGAAGCAGAATTTTGCTGACAAAACGAGGTGCAGATTATATCAATGGTGTTATTCCTTTGTTTTATTCACATAAGTCAAAATTGGAACTGGCAGAACTTTTTAATAAGTCAGACCAGCGTTCAGAAGGTGAGAAAGAGTTTTTACAGGCATATAGAATTGAAGATTACCAAAGGCCATCTCTTGCTGCTGACATAGTTGTATTTGCATTAAATGGTGAGCTGAATGAGTGTGCAGCTTCGTCAAATAAGCAACTTTCTGTTCTTTTGATAAAACGTGGGGAGCACCCGTACATGAATACTTGGGCCTTGCCTGGTGGTTTTGTAAAACCTGACGAATCAGCAGAACAAGCAGCATATCGTGAACTACAGGAAGAAGCGGGAATATCGGAAGTTTGTCTATCACAACTCCAAATATTCAGTGAACCCAAACGCGATCCTAGAGGGTGGATTGTCTCTTGCTCCTTTATAGCATTGACCAAGGGGAAAAATCTTCAAATGCAATTTGGTGAGGATGCTATTGATGCACAGTGGTTTGATATTGAATATAGAAAAGTCAATACCACAACACAAGAAATGATAAATGAAAACAAAATACAAGAGCAATACAACTTGGTGCTGACAAATGAAAATACTGAGCTTACTGCTACTCTTAATATGACAGCAACTAATTCGTTGTATAACAAAAATGTCAAATTTGATATTCTAGATACAAAAGACATTGCCTTTGATCATGCTAAAATACTAGCGTTTGCTATAGAACGTATACATGGTGAGGTGTAGGGTTGAAATCTTTCAAAGCTATAGAAAGGGTTTAAGGCCAGCAAAGTCCCAGGCCAGAAAGCAAGATTGGTAATAATATAATACTTGGTAGTTATGTGCTTCAAAACTAGCCTGCTCTCAGTCATCAATGGGAATTCATATGGTCGAGTAACTTATCCTGTAAAGGGTAAAGTCTACTCGACCATTTTTGGTTAAAAAAGATTGGAAAAATAAAATATACCAAATAAAATGTTGCATTGTGATGTTTTTTCTGCTAAACTCTCATCTTTGACAGTTGTAGAACACAAAAAGCTTGTATACCCTTGGTATGAAAGGGATACAAGCTTTTGATATGTTGTTAAAAAGTGCGCAATGTCTTTTGGTTTTTAGTATCTTTTAAAATTTTT
>JAEZIB010000169.1 GCA_023416275.1 Bacillota bacterium
GACAGAGTTAAATTTCTCTATATCTTTTATTACATTTTCTAATTTTTCAATTTCCATGTCATACTTTTTATTCATTAAAATCATATCCTCTGTTGATATACTTCCCTCTATCTTCAAATTGATAACATCCTGCTTTTTCTCAATTAGTGCGTCAATTTGTCTTAATAATGGTTCCAGATTTTTGATATTTTGCCCATGCTTTAATTTCTTTATCTCAGTGACTAATTCTATTAATATCTGCTCCTTATCATAGTTAATTAATTGCAGGATAAAATTAAATGCATTATCCAGTATAATATGATTAATACTTCCATTGTTACATCCAACTATATTACCCTTCTCATCAACTCTACTTTTTCCGTATGTCTTCGTTTGTAGGCATATCCATGCTATGTAACGTGTTCCATCCTTTAGCTTTTTACTTTTACAAATAAATTTACTTCCACATTCACCGCAAATCAATCTTCCAGAACACCAATATCTATTGCTATACTTGCTTCTTTGCTCCCCTGAACTAGTTCTTTTTTGCGATTCCAGCTTAGCTTTCTCCCACAAGTCTCTATCAATAATTGGTGAATGGTGATTTTTTATGTATACAAAATCCTCCTCACCTTCATTGTACTTCTTCTTGTGGTCTAAGTAGTCAGGAGTTATTGTTTTTTTCTGTAATAAATCACCAACATACTTTTCATTTTTTAAAATTTTTAAAATTACAGTATTTGACCATTTATTTCTATGCTTTTTAGATTTAATCCCAGCTTCATATAATTCTCTTGCAATAATGTGTGTACCCTTGCCCTCAATTGCATATTTATAAAAAATCATTCTTACAATTTGGGCTTCATCTTCATTTACTGTTAAAACACCCTTACTGAGTGTGTATCCTAATAATTCTCTGCCAAATACAACACCTCGCTCCATCCTTCTTTTTTGTCCCCACTTTACTCTTTCAGAGGTTTTTCTGCTTTCATCCTGCGCAATACCTGCCATAATTGTAAGTCTTAATTCTCCATCACCATCAAGAGTATTTATATTATCATTTATAAATATTACACCTATTCCCAATTTCCTCAGCATACGAGTGTATTCTATACTATCTAATGTGTTTCTTGCAAATCGGGATATTTCTTTAGTTAAAATTAAATCCAACCTCTTATATCGTGCATCCTCTATCATTCTTTGAAATTCAATTCTGTTTTTCACCTGGGTACCGCTAATGCCCTCATCAGCGTATATATCAACCAATTCCCATTCGCTATTGCTTTTTATATAATCATTAAAATAACTTCTTTGACTTTCAAGAGAATTTACTTGATCATCTTTATCTGTTGATACCCTGCAATATGCACCAACTTTAATTTTCATGGATTAATACCTCATACTCACAATGCCTATTTATTAATATACTCAACTTTCTCGAAGCTGAATATTGTAGGTGTAATAACTATTTATTTGCAAAAGTTGATTAATAAATTCACAATTCCTTAGTTTCAAAAGTAGTTATCTTATGTTAAGTTATTTATTAACTGATTAAATTGCTCATAGGTCAATAATTTTTCACTGTGTAATTGGTATAATATGCTGAATTTAAACTGACGAATAAAAAAACTTTTTTCTTCATGAGTTAGTTCAATTTTATTACTTTTTATTAACATGTTTATTCACCCCAATATATAATATATTCACCATAAAAAAAAGTGCCCCCTTTTAGCCGCACCCCCATATGAAAATATTTCAAGTACAGATAATAGCGCACCTATGAAAAGGCAAACAGTGTGTTTTTCACTGTCTGCCTTTTTATGCAACCTCTTTTGGTGTTGCTTCATATTCTGCCACGTTTTCTGCTTCTACAAAGTCAACTAGCAGACCTATGTAACGGTAGCAGATATCTATACATTGTTCTTTTGATACAGGCATGCCCTTATGGAATATCGTCTCGAGCTTATAGCTGTTGGGGATATCAATACAAAGCTTGTTATTCTTGGAATACACACGCAGTCGGATGATACGTTTATTGCTGTCAGGTATATGTTCAGAAACTTGTATATCGTTTTCCAAAGTGTTTGACAAGAGCGAACAAAGCTCGATGTCACTGAAGGGAAGCGAGTCTTGCAGCTTCGCATCTATCGTCAACATGATTCATTATTGTTTTGCTTTGGTGGCAAAAGCCGACATAATAAGAATGTACTTGCTCATTTTATTTGTTTTTCATATCATCCAAGCAAGTTTTACAAATATTTTTACCCTTATAATTTATGACATCTCTTGCATCTGCGCAAAAAATACATGCTGGCTCATACTTTTTGAATATTATTTTATCATTATCTACATATATTTCTAAAGCATCCTTCTCCTTAATGTCAAAGACTTTCCTTAATTCCATTGGCAATACTACTCTCCCTAATTCATCTACTTTTCTTACAATTCCTGTTGATTTCATAAATATAACCCCCTTAATAAGTAGAATTTTAATTGGTAATTTTTCTTACTACACAAACATATTTATTGCTGAATCACATGTGATTTTAAAAATATACCATCTATTTTATTGAATATATATTAAATACCACCACTTTTTTAAACTTAAACATAATATGTAAAAATTTAGATTTATTTGTTATTTATTTTACATTCTTAACATATACAATATAGTAACTCAACTTTCCATTGATAAGTTGAACACCTTAATTAAACTGAGAAAGTTGATTTAGTAATATATAGGGACTGTTGCAAAACAGCAATTTCTGTATACCAATGACTTATTTTATGAAATAGTAAATAGTAGCAGTATATATCAAAAAAGAAGCAAGATTAGAAATCCATGCTAGTTATAGATATATATTATTTCTTGTTTTTCAACAGCCCTATTTATAGATAATATTTTATGATTTATGCTTTACATTTTAGTACCCGTAGCATTAGGAGAATTAAAGCTTGGTGGTTGTGGGTTATTCGCATTAAAAAACTGATCTCCAGGGGTAGAAAGGTTAAAGTATAGCTTAGAGTCTTTCGTAATTCCCCAATCCTTCAGTGAGCCAGTGTCCTGCAATCTGTTAAAGGCTTCCCTGAACATCGTGTTATGTGCTTCTTCACGATTGAGTAGAAAATCAATTGTATCTCTTACACCTTTATCAGTTATCTGTCTGTAAAGATATTGATAAACTACTTTTGCTCTCTGTTCGGCAGCAATGTTTGATAATATATCCGCTGCAAGGTCACCTGTCTCTTCAATATATGCAGCTGTCCAATATTGTCCAGATGCACTTGTTAAAGCAGGTGTAAGACCAGTAGAAACATGCGCTTGAATACTTCCTACTGTTGCGTTTTTTGCATCAAGTACATGCCCATTTAGCAGATTAACAGTAGTAGCCACCATTTCCATATGGCTTAATTCTTCAGAGGCAATATCCATAAATAAATCCTTAATTTCTGGATCCTTAATGCGAAAACTCTGAGACAGATATTGCAGTGCTGCTTTTAGTTCTCCATGTGGTCCTCCTAATTGTTCCTGCATCATAGTTGCATACATTGGGTTGGGACCATCAACTTTGACCTCGTGTAATAAAGCCTTATCATGTTTAAACATATTTTTGTCCATGCCTGTCACTTGGTTCAAAAAACCAGAATATAAATGGCATGGACTAAACACCTCCTTTAGAATATTTTGAATTTCTTGCAAGCTAATCTCCACGCCCACTTGGGTACAACAAAAATAGTAATTAAAAAGTGTATGGTCATTGCTTGATTTGCTCAAAATGCGAAGAGAACGATGAATGCACAAAATGTAAAATTCGCATTTTCATAGCTTACATTTTATTCTTTTGTAGCCTTTGCAAATAGTTTTAAAGTATACCTTGAAAAATATTGAAATAAAAAACACAGCAAGCTGGAAACTAAAATATTCTAATAATTTCAGTTTTTAGCTGTATTTACATATCTGGCATATAATACTATTTCGTATTTAAAAATAGAATAACTGTTTTTAAATCACCGTGAAGCGGTGCGCTGCATAAGCAGCAACTCATAGTATTGAACAACATTTGCGGACTACGTCCTGTCGCCGCAGATGCGGCTATTTAAAAATGTGATACCACATTTTTAAATGCAAATTAGTATAAAAAAGAGAAGATAAGCTTTTTCATTAAGCTTATCTTCTCTTTTTTATATCTTTCCATTTATCTTTAGCGTACTTAACTTTTGTAAATCCCAACTGAGCAGATAAAAATAGACTTTTTGTTGCAATATCATTTTTTTCCAATAATATCACCCTCTATTTTATATCTTTTAGTCTTTCTTTAGCTCATCCATGCATGCTTGACAAATATTTTTGCCTCTATAATTTGTTACATTTGATGCATCATTGCAAAAAATGCATGCAGGTTCATACTTTTTCAATATAATTGTTGACTCGTCTACATATATTTCCAAAGCATCCTTTTCCTCAATACTAAAGGTTCTTCTTAACTCTATAGGTAATACAATTCTCCCCAATTCATCTACTTTTCTTACTATTCCTGTCGATTTCATAAATGTGTGCCTCCTTTTCATTTTTTTATTCCCTTCGACATTATTTTACTATATCTCCTACTAAATGTCAACATTTATCGTAAAATTTGTCGTAATTAATATTAAAAACACGTATTTAAGACGTGTAATAATCACAATCACTGATAAAACCATTATAATTAGCCAATTACAGCAGTTTCAATTTATTAATTGTTCCAAAACAGTTCCCAGTAAATTAGTGTATATTTTGCAGTACAATTAACATAATATTTCAATAGCTACTGAAATAAATTAAATGTATCTTTTCGATACCGATGCACCTATGTCGGTAAGAACCCCTTTTGGTATTTTATATAAATGTATATAGGTTGTGATATGTGATAATATTAGTCAAAATTAAATATTTAAATATTTGCTTTTTTATAGAACATATCATCATAAGACTTGTCTAACATATTCCAGACAATGTAAATATACCTATGTTCATTACCGTCATCATCAATTATCGTATAAGCTTCGATTCTATTAATTATTTTTTTTAGTTGGACATTGTCAAGATTATCTGTGTTAACATTATTGAGAAAATCAACGTAGTTGTTATATTTATGAAGTGCTTGCTTTCTTGCCTCATCAATGTTCTTTAATTTAGTCAACTCTATGTTTATAGCTTTTTTACTGCTTTGCAATTCATCATTTTGCTGCTTGTACTGTTCTTCACCAATAATATCTTTTGAAAACAGTTTTAAATTTGCTGATGATTGAGATTTTATATCGTCCAATTGAATCTGAAGTTCCTTTATCTTTTCAGTTACTTCCTCAGCACTAAAGAAGGATTGAATATATTGTGAAAACATTTTATCAAGGTTTTCCTTATTTAATCTTAAATTTTCAATTTCCTCCTTTACCCTTTTAATCAGCGTTTGCTCATGCCACGAATTTCTAAACCTGCAAATATCATTATGATACTTATCATGCTGAATACAAACCCATTCAACTCCAAAATTTCTGGTTCCGTCTTTGCGCTTCCAGCCCCATAATTTTTTCCTTCGCATTGCTATTCCGCAATTACGGCAATATAAAAGATTGCTGAATATATTTGCATTACTTAGTCTACTGTTATTGCCAAACAGTTCTTTTCTTATTATAGTTTGTTTTTGAACTTTGTCAAATATTTCATCAGTTACAACCCGTAAATCCTCTCTTTCTGTAACAATCCAATTCTCTTCATCAATGGGTTTACGGCTTTTATATATTTTTCCTTTATGCTCAAATCTATCAATATTAATATCAGTATTAACCACTGTATGAGTTATTTGCTTGCCAACATAGATTTGATTGGCTAATATATAATATATCTGAGGTGTTGACCATTTTCGTCCCTTTTGTGTAGGTATATTTTCGTTATTCAGGTATTTTGTAATACGAGTGCTTCCCCATCCTTGCAAGTACAAATCAAATATTTTTCTAACTATATCCATTTGTTCAGGAATTGGCACCAAGAATCCATTTTCAGATTTATAACCATACGGAATAGCACTTGTAAACTTCCCTGCTTCCTGAGCCTTTCTAATCCCAAATTGAACTGCTGTGCTTTTAGATCTGCTTTCTTCTTGAGCCATTACAAATAATATATTAATAGTAGCTTCATTAGCAGGATTTGAACTATCGAGCCAGCCATCTTCAAAAATAACCTTAATGCCCATTACTTTTAGCTTTTTAATAATTCCAGTGCCATCTTCAACATTCCTAGCCCATCTCTGAACATTATTTACTAAAATAGCATCAAATTCTTTTCTATATGCACATTCAAGCATATACTTGAAGGCTCCTCTATTTTTTAGTTTTGTACCTGAAATACCTTCGTCTGCAAATATTGATTTTATATATCTTATAGATTCTTTTTTACCGTCCTTACAATAGTACATACCACAGTCTGCACCTTCAAAACCCTTTTTATTAAATAATTCTGTATAATGCCTAATTTGATTTTCTAAGCTTGTCATTTGCTCAGGGTTATCACTTGAAACTCTACAGTAAGCAACACATTTCATATGACTTCTGCTCCTAAATCATTAATGCAAATTTTTTAATTAAAGAATAATCTGCTATTCAACTTTCAATTTTCAGTTTTGATAGACCTTATGTGTAAAAGTTAATTTTATTATTTAACCAATGCTTCCCATTTATTGTATAGTTCTTTAGGAATTGGTTTCAAACCATATTCGAATATAATTATGTCATTAACACTTATCCTAAGAAGCTCTGACAATTCTGCATCTGACAAATTCTTATCCCTAACTCTTAATAAATACAATTGACGCCCAGTTAACATATAAATTCACCACCAATTACATACTATTCAGTAATATAAAAATGTGGCTTATTTTTGACTGGATTTTTTTATATAACAAACCTTTGAAATACGTGTAAAATTCAGATTTATGCCATAAGCATATGAGACAATATTTAATTCAAAAAATGGTTATGGCGATTTAGTCGTGATGAGGCAGTAAAATGATAGAAATACGCGAAATCTTATGGTAAAACGACTCCAGAGGTCGTTTTCTGTACTAGCCTCAAACCAGCTTAAAATAAGGAAAAGAAGGTATTAGGTCTTTTAACATCTCTTTTAACTGTCATAATTGAAACCCTTCACATGATACATAAAGGTCAAGCTGGCACATCAAATATAACAAAGTCAATTACTTAAAATTATGTTGTAGGTCTAATTTCGACTGTAATTGACTTGTGAAGTTATATTGATTAACCAGCTTTTTTGTATTGCATAAAACATTAATAAAATTAAAATCTTTTTGCCTTATTACAAAAATCATTCCTGTTCAAGTATTATTTGCAACAGAACCTAGATAAGAACAGCATTACTACACACTCGGTTTGGTACAGCTTTCATTCATTATCGCATTGCACACATTGCCATTCATCACAGTCTTTACATCTAGGAATATCATCCTTCGCTAGAGAACAGTCTATTTGATCGTTTGACGGATCGCACTTGTCCCCTCTTGGACAATTTTCGTTGTCACAAGTCCAGCAAAACCACTCTTCACAATCTTTGCAATTCCTGATTGACTCTGTAAGATTGGTAAGTTTTCTAGCGACACTGTTCAGTTCATTCATTCTTTCTTGCGACGCTGCATTCGGTGTCCTGGTTTGGTCTTTGTTGATTCTAAATACGAATTTCACTTGAAAATACCTCCTTTCTCCAAAAATACAACAATCCACCGCATTGTTTATTCAGAAACATACTTCCAATAATGGTCGATATGATTCTTTCTTAATTCTGAAGCAAAGTGTATCGCTATTTCAGTAATACCTTTGTGAAGCTTGCAGTGATTGGAAGCAGGCGTATTCAGGCATCCGGTTTCCATATAATTCGAATACGGGCACTCTCCACCGCAAAGGTCTTTACACCAACAATCTGCACACGCTGTATGAGAATCCATGTGAAGCTTTTTAATGAACTCATAACGCTTTTGAAACAGTATACCTTCATTGATACTTCCTATTGAATGCAGGTGATCTCCGGTAAAACGATGACATATAAAGAGCTGACCGTCCGGAGCAACAGAAACAAGTCCTATGCCTGCACCACAACAAAATGTTTTATTTGATTTCCTATGTATCTGAGAAAGCGCACCTGTTATATTTGTACAATTGACAAATTCTTTCCCGTCTGCAATTCTTTTCAGCATATAATCACTGATTTTATTATATTCAGAAATGATTCTTTCAAAATCATTTTCATTCAGTCCGATATCTTCCATTCCTGATATTGAAGCAGGTGCAAAATGAACTTGTTTTACATTGAGTGCTTCCAAGTTTTCAATGACTTCCATCAGGTTTATATTGGATTTTGTAATTGTGGCTCTGATTCTTATTGCTATTTTGTTTTTGTTGAATAATTCAAACGCCTTTACGCAGGTATCATAGGATGAAGCATTTCCGTTTTTATATATCCTCAGTCTGTCTTGGGTGGTCTTTAATCCATCAAAGCTGAGTTGGACACTCATTCTATAATATTTACACATGCTGATAAATTCGTCGTCAATCAATGTTCCATTGGTGGTAATACTAAACTTGGGAATATCCACACCGAACAACTTCGCTTGCTTTTCAGAATATTCCAATATCGATTTCATTGTACTCTTGTTCACCAATGGCTCTCCGCCAAAAAAACTAATTCCTCCAATTTCACCATGCTTATTCATTGAAGCGGTTTTCAATAAATAATCCACAACTTGATAGCCTATTTCAGGCTGCATATCCAACTGTTCCATGCCATAGCTTCCACCAGACATGTCAGAGATTTTTCCATTTCCACCATAGCAATACAGACAATTTAAATTGCATTTCGTTGTGAGGATTAAATTAAATGAACTAATGGGTTTGCAATTATAATTATTTCTTTCGATAATCCCAACTTCTTCAAGTTCATTTAAAAGAATTTCCAAATCACTTACCGAAATCACTTCATACATCTCATCATAGATTGATTCAAAGCTTTTAGAACCCTTTTGAAGCATTTCAATGACTTTAATTGTCAATATTGACATTTCACATGCTTCTTTCTTTGCCGATGACCAGACGTAGACATTACCATTAATTTTAAACATGTGAATTTTCTGTAATTCATATGTAAAATGCCTTTTCCCATTCATTATGCTTTTTACATGATTGTCACGTACTTGCTCAAATATGTGCCCACCCATAACATCATCATCCGCCTTTGTATTTTTAATTTGTGTTGCAAAAACTTTTGACTCTTCTGCAACACCTATGTTAAAATAATATCCTATTATTGATAATGAGTAAATACTTTATGAACTAAAATCCATTTAAATGGAAACAGTACGAATCGAGCATCATTATTTTGTGTGTTCGTTGGTATTTGAAATACAGTCTCTCAAATCGAGATTTAGCTGAAATAATGCAAGAAAGAGGCCTAGTGTACATCCTTCCACCATCTATCGCTGGGTTCTTCAATATTCGCCTATTATGAGTAAAAATATTAGAAGGCACCTGAGTAATATAAATAGCCTTGCAAAATAAATTTGCAAGGCTGATACAGTGATTTTTGGAATTCTATTTAAGATAAATAATACTACTAGTATACTGTTCTCCATCCCATTCCGTATACGATAATTTCTTACCAGAAGGACTCCAATTAGTACCTATCATTTCAGTATTCACAGCAATCTTTATCGATTTCCCAGTAAGTATATCATATACATAAAGACTTCTTACCGTTGAATTGTTTCCAGCCTCTTTCATACCATAAGCAATCATTCTCTGATCAGGTGACCAAGATACTCCATACAATTCAGCACTCTCAACAATGGTAATTTTTTCATCACGTTCAAGATTATAAATAATCATCGAACTCTTGGAACCATTATTCTGTAAGATTATCATTTGCTTATTATCAGGAGACGGTAAGATTTCATATACTTGTTCTAGATTAAGACTAGTCTTTTCCTTCGTAACCAAGTTTAATTTCATTAAGGTAAAGTCTGATTGTGTGTTATAATAAATATTGTCACCCAATTTTTCAACCAGATATATCCCTTCATCTTTTAATTCATTAATCAAACTCATGTTACCAGTTCTGTCAGCCAGATATACGCCACCGCTATAGGCTGCACCGATAACAGTTTCGTTATCAGCCCAGTGCGCACTTTTTGCTCCACCAATTGGTTCTCCCATAAGCCCAATGCTCTCATGATTCTCCATATTCATAATGAAGTAAGCAGGATCCCCTAGAACATATTCGTCATATATCAGATAATTCTTATCCTTGGAGAATACAGCTCCCCCTAGCAATACATTTTTTTGTTCCTTGACCAACTGATATTCTTTTGAGTTAATATCTAGTAAATATAGGCTCTTTGGATACTGGTCTGATAATTCTGATAAGCTCATCTTGTCTAGTGACTCATTATCTTTTGAAACAATTGCGGTATCATCATCGAACCAATCGCTAATCATTACCTTTTCTAAACGCTCAATTTTATCAACTGATATCTCTGGTTCACTTTCTTGCTGCTTCGATTCATCAATAATTGTTATGGTTTTCCCAGGCTCTTGAACCGTTACCTTATTCCTGTTCTTTTCACACCCAGTCATGGTTAACACCAATGCTACCATTATAAATGCACTCATTAAATATTTATTTTTCATATCTAGCACCCCCTTGATATTATCTTATCAAGAATATATTTCAGTAAAACATACAAACGTTTCAAACATGTAAATAAATGTTTCAATTTTATAAACTTTTTGTACTATATAACTTGAGGAAATGAAAGTCGGAATGTGGTACCATTTTCATCAGAATTGATAAGTTGAATCTCTCCTCCTTGCTTAGCCACATACTTCTTAACAAGAGACAATCCTAATCCAGCACCTCCATATTCTCTAGATCTGTTTTTATCAACAGTATAAAAAGGTTCAAAAATTCTTGCAGCAGCTTCCTTTGGAATTCCAATTCCAGAGTCTATAATCTCAATCCGCACTTGATTATTCTGTATATAATTCCTCACGAATACATTTCCATTTGCATTATTGTATTTAATTGCATTGTCCAAGAGATTGATGAGAATAAGGATAATGCTGTCTTTATCTGCTTTTATATAAGCTCTGGTCAATTCCGTTTCTGTTGTAATACCGAACTTATTCATTTTACCACTTAAGCTTTGTAATACCTTCTGTATTAGTTGCTTGATATCAAGATTTTCTGGGTGATATTCAAAATCATATTTTTCTAGCGAAGATAACTGTAAAACCTTATCTACCATTTCGTACAAGCGGTTTGTCTCACTTTTGATATTTTGCTTAGAAGTTTCCAATAGCTCCTCATCATCGGGGTACATCTCCAACAAATCAATATAGGCTTTAATAGAAGTCAGTGGTGTTTTAAACTCATGGGTGACATTTCCAATGAATTGCTTCTGCTGCTGATCAAGAAGAGATAATTTGTTCACCGCTTGAGTTAACTTCTCTTGTTCCTCTTGCATTCCCAACATTGTTGACCAGATCTGATTACTCATATCTTGGATACCTACACTCAAGCGTCCGATTTCATCCTTACGCGTCAGTTTCGTAATCTCATACTGCCCATCTCGAACTTGATTCACCATCTTCTCGAGTTTGATGATCCCAATGGCAAAGGAATTGAAATATAGGTAAGCTAAAATAAAACTAAAGAAAAATATCAATGCACCTACAGTAATAAACATCTGCTTAATCTGATTATAAAAATTAATATTTCCACTCAGTGAGTAATAAAACTGCACTACACCCACTTGCTCATTTCCAATTCTTAAGGGCGATAGATAGTATAAATCATTTTGTTCGACCAAATAGGCTATTTTATTCTCTAATGCGTATTTCAAAGTTTGACGGATGCTTTCGGATTGTGTTTTATCAATCTTATTACTGACAATGTTACCATTAGTATCATATAGGACAACTGGTTGACCAGTAAGTAATTCTAATTGTTTGGCAAATTCCGTTCCCTTGGCCACTAGGAATACCTCAGGCATTTTATTCGATTCTGATAAGATTGTTTGCTTAAAGTATACATTCGCTGTCTCTGTCTGTTTTGCCAAATAACTTTCATACTGCTTCACCTGATCAGCCTTAATTCCTCGTAATACCAATAAGCTTAATATAAATACCGTCAGAAGTAATAGACTGGCTAGAAATATACTGAATTTAATCTTGATGCTAATTCTCACTGTAGCCTCCTATTGCTTTATACCCCATCCCATGAACGGTCTGAATAATATCACTATAACTTGAACCCAATTTCTTACGAAGCCTCTGTACATGAATATCCACAGTACGAGTACCACCAAAGTAATCCATTCCCCATACCAAATCAAGAAGTTGTTCCCTTGTAAATACCCTATCAGGGGAAGCTACTAAAAGCTTTAATAAATCGTACTCTTTTGGTGTTAATTCAAGCATTGTGCCACCAGCATAAGCTGTTCTATGACTTACATTAAGCTCGATTCCTCTGAGAGTAATCTCTGCCCTCTCCTGCTTGCTCTCTATCTTTTGCATCCGTCGAACTAATGACTTTAGTCGTGCTAACAACTCTCTCATATCGAAGGGCTTGGTCATATAATCATCAGCACCTAGCTCAAGACCTAATATCTTATTAACGATGTCTTCTTTGGCAGTCAGCATGATAACCCCAATATAATCGGTATCCTTAAGCTTTTTTAGTATCTCATACCCATCCATACCTGGAAGCATAACATCTAAAATGATGGCATCGGGATTAAACTCCTTCATTTTGTTGACTGCTTCATCACCACGATAAACTACTTCAACAGTATAACCCTCTCTTTTTAAAGCATATGCGATTGCATCTGCAATTTTTTGCTCATCTTCAATTACCATGATTTTTTCTTTCATAAAAGCCCCCATCTTATACTTACGCTATCATTCAGACTTAAATTGTTATTCAAATTTATACTGATATTTCTTCTATACTTTTTCTTATTCATTTTTACGACTCACTTAGATGCATTGTACCAAATCGCTACCGCGATGGCTAGCCCTGGTTCATATTTCCGCAACTCCATTCATATAATCCGCTATTTCTTTTTAGCTGCTTGGCTTTTTTTATAAAAATAAATTCCGCCTATACAAACTATTAAACCAATAATGGCTGGTTTTAATATGGACATTCCAGCTTCTCCACTAAATATAACACTCCACACAATCTTTAATACGGCAGCCGCAATAACAACCCCTAGAAGTAGTTTCCAATTTCTTTTCCAGGCTGCTATTATAAGTGCAATAAAAAATATCGGAACAGATAAGCTCATTATAATTTTAGGAGCAGTCCATACTCCCTTTAAATATTCCATTTCATAGGCAAGAAATGACATTATCTGAGGGCTACTTGTTTCAGGGGAAGTAAACCAAAACATGCTAGTAAACAGAGCAAATATTGCAGCGAATATACCAGTTAAGCTTTTCTTAAAAGCAAATACAATAATGGGAATAATAAACAAAGGTCTTATATACCAGCTCAATACATTATGATGTCTAGCAAATGCCCAGTTGAAAAACACATCATTTGTTAAAAATAGTATTACAAATACCACAGTAGCCACTGCAAAAATTGTTCCAAATATATAATCCATTTTTTTAGTCATAAGTAATTCCTCCTAATTTCTAAATAGGCTTTATTCCGTTATAAATAATGTTAAGCAGTGAATCAACTAGTTTATTAGTAGCTTCACTATAATCAGTATGGCTAACACTTCCAACCTTGTTTTGCATGTAGTCATTAACAGTTTTATTTACAGATTGCAACATCATACTTAATGCTAATGTATCAACCTTGCTACTAATTTCTCCTGTTAATTTTGCATGTTCAATCATTTGGACAAATACCATTTCTGATTTTTTTTCTCCTTCTTTAATGACTGCTAGCTTTGCATGTTCATTACTCTCTTTTGAAAATTGCTCTCCCAAAGCGGCATACTGTGGATTTTCTTTAGCGAATTCGATACCTTTAATAAACAGTAATCGGATTTGTTCCAATAGAGTTAATGTTTTAAAATCTTCTAAAATTACAGTAAAAAAACTAACCTTTTTGTTAATTGCTAAAGTCATTATATAGGTATATAGGTCAAGCTTGTCTGTAAAATACTGATAAAAGCTACCTTTAGCAATATTTGATTTCTTGCATATTTGATTAATACTAGCTGTGTCATAATTAGAAGAAGAAAACTCATCTATAGCTACTGATATAATTAAATTTCCTTTATCCTCAGACAAGTTGAAAAATGCGGGTTTTGGCATTGCTTAGCCTCCTTTTGCGTTTTTATGACCACCTAGTCATATGTGTTAATTTTATTATATGACTACATGGTCACATTGTCAATAATGTTAATAAAAACTTTATTGACTCTAAATGATTAATAAAGCATGCCCAATATTTTTATTAAAATTAATCTGTACTATTATCTTTTAAGAGTCTGTTAATTAATTTGCCATTTTACTATTACAATTTATCTCTGAATATTTGATTCTACATATCCGGTCACAAATATTCCATTTCAGATAGTTCATTTTTGCATGTTAGCTAGTAAAGCATATGTAATATTTTATGTTCCCTTACTTTATATTATTTGGCTGACAGCTCTGCTTCATCAGTTTTCATACCTATATACAAAAATATAAAATACCCTTAACTTCTTTGTACGGCATTGTATATCTTTGACTTAAATAGCGCAAGGAAGCAGCTAATTCACCATCCGGACCGCCGGATTTCATGTTTTCTTATACTTAATGGCTTAATAGTCACATATCTTCAGACCACTAGTCTTGAGAGACCGCTTAGTCAGTTAAAACCAATGCTTATTCAGAGAGACAAATTATGTCTCTAATTAAACGGTGTAAGTAATTCTGCAAAGACAGTCTCAGTATTTCTCAACCATGTAAACTGAGAAGCTCAGGCAATATATATAATAAAAATTTTAATATATTACATCATATTACATCGGCACTTCCACATATTTACACAAATTTTATTGAAGCATTTTTGAATTTATATTAATTATATGGTAAAAATACTATTTGTCAAAAGCGAGGTGATAAAATTGACAGTACAAAGTGATTTACAAAAAGCAGTTGCAGCCTGTGAAGCAGCAAAAGGAAGTTATCATGTAATGGCTCTGTCTACTGAAGATCAGTCAGCAAAAGGAATGTTCAATGAAATGAGTAATGATTTAGAAAAACACCTTAGTTACTTAAACAGCAGATTAAACTATATCAATCAATCAAACGGATTAAACCAGAAATAATTTTTTAGTTCTATTGGGCTATGCCTTTTACTAGAGTCAATTGCAGTTCAAAGCCTTCACCCCATAAGCTATCGGTTTTTTTAGGCGAATTATTCTATTTGGGCAGATTGGGTTTGAATTTGTTTTATGACTTCTAGTAGGCTAGCTCTTAAACAAAGTTTTTAAAAACATAGTGTTTTTCGAACTAAAATTTTCCTACAATCGAAAATTTCTTATTGAATCTAGGCGTTATAAGTAAACTCAAATTTCAAAGAATAGTCATCATTAATATATATTCTTTTAACAATTTTTCTTATGATTTCTTCTTTAATTTCATAGTCGAGAATACTCAAATTGTCTATTAGTTCATTCACTTTTTCTTTAATTAAATTGTATTTAGCTTCAGCGGAATTTAATTTATCACCAATATTCAGCCTATTATTAAAGGTTTCAAGTTTTCTGGTATATTTCAACTTTTCTTCTCGAAGCTGATTCATCCTGCACTTATATTCATCTAAAGTTATAATATCAGCTTCAAATGCCATCTGCTGTTTTTTTATAGCTGCACTGATAGTTTTTATCTTATCTCTTGCATCTTCAAATTCTTTTCTTTCAATTTCAAGATTATCGTTATATATATATTGTTTATTGCGAATTAAATCATCAAGCAGATTATTTGATTTGATTTGTTTTTTTATTTCATCCGTTACCAGCTCTTCCACTACATCCATTCTATAGTATGAGAGCTTACTGCCACATTTACCATTTGACTTTTTGTCAAAATAGTAATAATAGTAGTCCTTGTCATTTCTGTCTTTTATATTTATTTTCTTCGAGGATCCCTTAGGAACCTTTATTCCATATATTTTACCACCACAGCAAGCACAATATAGTAAGCCTGAAAGCAAATACTTCTTTGTACAGCTCCATTCCTTGATATCACTATCTTTTCTCATTTGCATAATCTGCTGAATTCTATCAAACTTTTCCTTTGTAATAAGAGCAGGATGCGTATTTTCCTTTACAATCCAATCCTCCCTCGGTCTAATCAATCTTTTAGCCTTTCCATTACTGTCTCTTGTCCTAATTGTTACATTATATATTGTTACCCCTAGATATACAGGGTTGGACAAGATAGCCCGAATTGAATTGGTGCTCCATTTACCTCCGCCTTTTGTATTTATTCCATTTGCATTTAGATACTTGCATATTTTAAGTCTGCCCCAGCCCTGTAAAAACTTATCAACTATTATCCTATATGTATCAACAGTATCAGGGTTAATTACAAGCTGCTGCTTATCTTCTGATAACATATATCCAAGTGCAGGACATGGAACATTAGTTTTCCCTTCTCTTGCCTTAATGAGCTGAGTTATCTTCACCCTTGAACTGATAACTTTTCTTTCCTTTTGAGCTAAACCGGCATGAATAATTAATAGAAATTCATCATCATCTGTCCTGCTATCATACCCTTCTTTTATTGATATGAAAAAAGCACCCTTGTCAGCAAGACTTCTTTTCAGCTCAATTATGTCCATAATATCGCGAGAAGTTCTTGATATTTCTTTAGATACAATACCTTGAATTTTTTTCAAAGCAATATCATTTTTTAATCGGGTCATTTCATTTCTCATGTAACTATAAGCACCAGTTTTAATATCTACGTAAAAGTCCACAATATTATATTTATTGATTTGTGCCCACTCCATAATGTACTTTTTCTGGTTTTCTATAGAGGTTTTCTGACTGTCCTTAGCAGTAGATATTCGTATATAACCACCAATATTTAAACCAGTTTCACCTATCGTATCTCTAAAATCAGTATATTTCTCAAGCTTATTTCCGATAACAATTGGAGGAGTATACTCCATACATCTATCCACTCCTTTCAATTTGCTTATACAAATTTTCATTAAATTGTTATATCATAGCTTAAGTTACGCATTTAATTCTATGAGCAGAGATCGTGTTCAATACTATGAATTACAGCATGTGTAAGCATTAGCTGTATAGAAATATACAACTCAACTTACCAATTGAAAATTGAGTATATAATAATATTTAAAGCTGCTTGTTAAGAAAGTTAAAGATTGAATGGCTATTTATTGGCTTTTTAGCTTCTCCTTGGGATATGAAGAATTGCTTTTCATCGCTTCGTTGATTAATATTTCAATAACTTCTTCAAGCACATCATTTTTAGTCATACTAACCTCCACGCCCCGTTTGGGTATAAAATATTATTAAAGAACTCGTGGAGGTACACAGTTATTTACGACTACATCGACACTTTTTTTAAGCTAACCTCCACGTCCCATTTAGAAATAAAATTTAGTTAAACTATATATACAAAACAACTGCATAGCTACCTACAGATTAACTGTAAAAACCACTTGTGGTTTTTGCGGCTCGAAAACGCACCATGTTTGCACAAACTTTATTTTCGAGTTACTAATCGCCAATATACTATATGAACATATTTGTCTGTATGTTACATTAGTACACATATCAATAGCAAAAGTATATTGTTAAATTCCAGTATTAGTATTTGATATCTCATCATTTAAAGTTTAAAATTATAATTGATAACTCTATAATCTAGGTATTCAAAATTATCAATAGAAGGTTGGGGTGTAGACTTAATTAGCCCTGAACATTATATACAAAAAGCAAGTCATTTTTACATATATTAACATCTGCTGCGATAAATCAACAAATTGTTGTGTGTTTGTAAGCGTCACAATTTTTTGTTGTATCTTTTGATTAGAATTGACATATAGTTGTATAATAATTCATATAGGAGAATTTATATGCACAAAAGTATGAACAAACTTTCAATTAGATTGAGAGAACTTAGAGAAGAGAAAAAATTATTGCAAAAGGATATTGCTAATTTTTTAAATATTACAACTAGTGCCTATGGTTACTACGAGCAAGGTAAAAGAGAGCCAGACACGCATACTGTCAATTCTCTTGCTGATTTCTATAATGTTAGTTCTGATTATTTACTAGGTAGAACAAATAACAGAAGCACAGAGCATCTATTATCTTATATTCAAAATTCTCTTATTACTACCATTGATAGTCTTAGTCCCCAAAGTAAAAAGGAACTTGAAAAGTATGTCCAATTGCTTAAGCTAAAGGATCTAATGGATAATAGCAAAAGCAAAATGATGTCAGCATCAGAGAAAGATACCTCATAAGTGCAGGGCTTAAATTCAATATGCAATTTTCAAATAATTTAATTTATTTAAATGAAAGAACATTACTTATAACGTATTACAATTTTAGATAGAACCTAAATATTATGTAATATTTAGGCATGGAGGGAATTTTAGTGTTATTATTAGGTCAAATTTTAGTTAATACACTCTTTGCAATGATTACTGCTTTTCTGACTTATTTATTTCTAAAAACAAATTTTAATATTCTTTTAAAACGTAATTATTTATTTTTATTTATTATTTTAAATGGGGTATTAAATGGAGTTCTTTCTACGTTATGGATGAGTGTTCTTCCTATTCCATACAACTTGCAGTTTATAAAGCCCTTACTGCTGTTCATACTAAATATAATAATAATAAAGTACTTTTTGCATGTGGAATGGATTAAATCAGTGCTGTCATTTTGCATAATTGTACTTTTTATGGGAATCGGTGATTTTGCTATCCCTTTAATCACTTATCCGTTTGGAATTAATGTAACTTCTGATTTAATAAACACTGATCTTTTATTGTTTTTTATATTAAATATAATTATTTATACTATTACATTTGCTCTTGTAATATTGTCACCTTTTGCAAAAACAATTAGAAATATTAAAAACTTAACACCCGTTGGTTTTTTAATAGTCGTCACAATTATTATTATGGCATCCTACCTAGCAATAGGTTATATAGTTGAATTTGATCCAGTTACTTATGTAGTATTGCTTATATCTTCTCTAATATTCTTTATATCTTCAGTTTGGTACATAAGTATATACCATAAGTATGAAATACAAAAGGAAGAGCAGCATCAACAAACCTTCTACAATGAGTCACTAGCTAATACTCTACAGGACTTAAAGCGCATAAAACATGATCAGGTAAATCATTTGTCTGTTCTACATGCAATGCACCAAATGAAAAAGTACGATGCAGCTGAATCATATCTTAAAGAAATGTTAAATATAAATGAAAACATCGGGAGCATGTCCATATACGATATAAAAAATGTTGGACTTTTTGGTATAATTTCTACAAAGGTAAGTTATGCAAAAAATCATGGAGTTGAGTTTGATCTGAAAGTTTTTGATGTAGTAGATTCAATCCCAAATGTGAAAATTTCTGACCTATGTGAGGTTATTGGTATTTATTTAGACAATGCTTTAGAAGAAGTATTGAAAAACGGAAAACTAAAAGTTGAAATGCAAATAGAAACTACTGATAAAAATATCATAATCAAAATTTTCAACGAATGTATTGAGGAACCTAATCTTAAGAAATCCCAAAAAGGAACAGACCGAGGAAATGGACTTCTAATAGCAAATAAAATACTTAGTTCATATAAAAACATTATACACACCACATCTTTCGATAAGGAAAAGATGATATTTTCTCAAATTCTGAGCATAGCAAAAGAGGCTTGACAGCCTCTTTTATTTATTACTTAAGTAAAGATTTGGGACATTCCCTCTGGTAAAAAGCCCAGAACCAACAAGCATTTGCAGATGCAGTAGCAGCAAATACCCCAATTAACGACAGAACAGTCAAGACCATCAGCTTAATTTTATACCTCATACTATCCCACCTCTCTTGTTTTTTGTTAATTTATACATTATTGGAGTAACATTAATAGTCGATATTAAAGTAATTAAAGAAATAATATTTGAGTAAACACTAGGAACAAAAAATGTAGCTATAAAACAAATCAATAAAACAATGCTTCCCTTAATCCTCAATTCTTGTTTTCTCTTTACTGTAATTATTGGCTTTGATACCAAGTCTGCAGGAGCATATAATACTGCCAAAACAATTGCTACAAGGAATAAAATCACATTAAAATATCTGATATTTATTACCTCTGATAAATAAACACAACTAAAAATAATTGTAAAATGAGTGATTAAGCATCCAATTTGTGTTTTAGCATGAATCCCACCTAAATAAGACTTATTTATTGCAAATACAATAACAGCAACTAAAGCATATTCCAGTTTGCCTAGAATTAGTGCAACAAGCAACACTGCAAGTAATTTTAAAACGTCTGAAAACGCTGTGTATAATCCATAGTCAATTTGCTCAGCTTTTTCTTCAGTAATACCAGGAACATTTAAAACAATCTGATCAGTTATTTTTTTTACAATTTTAGACAACATATTATCACCGTATACTACATTTTACACCATTATATCCTATTTAGTATCATTTGTCGATATTTTAAACAAATTTATTTTATAGATTTTAGTTTTTTTCTGGTAATTTCGATAAATAATTTTTCAAGCAATAATGCAATCTCATATGTTTTGATAAGATACTCTAATCTACTTATAGACGTAGGTGACATTTTTTGCCTCGATATAACTTATTCCTAATAATTAAAAATATGGTTAACAAATTTATTATAGACAGCAAATTAAAAAAACATTAAATCTTGCCCACCATACTGAGTTATAATTATTTTTGCAAGAGCAGCATTAGGGTTTTTTATTTTTACAGGATACTGTAGCTTTTTTTCATAAATCCACATATACTATACCTCACTTCCAATTTCCCACGGCCATGGGCTATCAATCCATTTCCATGATGATAAATCAAAATCGTAATTATCAATTGTAACAGGTCCATATTTTCTTGAAAAATCTTTTTCAGCCTGATTTTTTAAATCACGATATTGTTTAAAATATGATAAGGCTGTCTGGTCGTTTGGATGAGTATCTAAAAAAAGTCCAACCTCTTCCATAGCAAAATCATAAGCCTGCATTTTCCACATTAGCATATCTCTTTCACTCATATCCGTCTTCATATATTTCTACCTCCCCCCAAAAATGGCTTATCGAGGCTTGGGAATAAGGTTCCTCTTTTTAGTCCTTCATTTACTTCATATGGTGTCTCCCATGTTTGATCCAGGACATATGCCATAGCCAATACCATTTTGGGACAAGTATTTTTTTCTTTATTTTGCGTATCCTTTGTAAGTTTTTCATTTTCAATATCCATTTCACTCATATCCTTATATGGGCAACCATATGGAATTTTCATATCATTCATCGCGCTACTCCTTTCTAGTAAGATAAACACGTCTCTATTTACAAGATATGAACGAATCACAATCTAGGTTACATAATATTGCTATGCATACACTTAATCCTACAACTTCTCCAATTAAATTGAAGGTGTGAAAAACATCTCGGTTGAAAGATACGTTTAAAATAATTATAACCTTTAAATTTTTATCCTAGAAACGTCAAAAAAACCGCGAATTTTAACGAATTGCGGTTTTTTTGTTATACCTATTTACTTATTTAAAGCTTAGCCTTCTATAATTTTTGATAAATTATTTAATTCAAAAATTATAACTAGGCATTTTTTAACTCTTTCATACACTTCTGACAGATATTTTTGCCCTTATAATTAGTTATATTTCTTGCATCAGCACAAAAAATACATACTGGCTCATACTTCTTTAATATGATAGTTGCTTCATCAACATATATCTCTAAAGCATCCTTCTCCTCAATATCAAAAGTTCTCCGTAATTCTATTGGCAATACTATCCTACCAAGTTCATCTACTTTCCTTACAATTCCTGTTGATTTCATTTTAAATTCTCTCCCTTACAATATATCATATGTTTTTACATTATATTACATTGTATTTTGCTAATTGTCAATGTTTGGTAATAATTTTGTCGCAGCATTGTCATGCTTTTACTAATGAAACCATTGTAAAGCTCTCTTTCTCTTGTTTTTTTATACATTTATATTAATA
>JAEZIB010000001.1 GCA_023416275.1 Bacillota bacterium
CTATAGTGATGGTTATGCTTCTTAATATACCAATGAGCATTGGTAAGTTCTCATTAAAACCTATAATTGGAACTTTCATAAGTACGCTAGCCAGTGGATTTACTTTTATTGGAGTACTTTATGCGGCTTTCTATTCTGGTGCAAGTGTAACAACTATTCCAATTGGAGTGTTTATAACAATTATACTAGGAACAGCTTTGTTAAATTCTATAATTGTTCAAATATTATATATACCTTTAAAGCTAGCAATAGGGCGTGGCGAATCTGTGGCAAATTAATTTTGTTAAAAAATGAGTGGTATATGGATTGAAAAGTTTAAAAGAAATACTATAGTAATTGTTTTTTATCTATTATTTAGAAGCGGTGAGAGCTTAAAAGACTTTAGCTACAGTAGCAAAAAAGATAGCGTACCTCCACGAAATCTTTTCTAAATATTTGTGCCCAAATGGGGCGTGGGAGGTTAATATGATTGATTTTAAGGATTTTTCATTTAAGTATAAGAAAAGTGAAAATTTTGCATTAAAAGGAGTAAGCCTATCTATAAAAAAAGGTGAATTTGTTGGAATTATCGGCAATAGTGGTGCTGGAAAATCTACATTTACATATGCATTAAACGGCATTATTCCCCATCATTTTGAGGGGGACTTTTATGGAGAGGTAAATGTAAATGGACTAGATACTGTAGAGTCATCGCCATCACAGCTTGCATTAAGTGTAGGCAGTGTTTTTCAGGATATTGATGGACAAATGGTTTCTTCTGTTGTTGAAGATGAAATTCTTTTTGGACTAGAAAATTTCGGTGTTTCCCACAAAGAGATTGAAAAAAGAATAACTGATATACTTAAAATGGTAGGGATAGAAGATCTACGCTATAGAAATATCAGTACTTTGAGTGGAGGGCAAAAGCAAAAGGTTGCTATTGCGGCGGTGGCGGCTCTAATGCCTGACATTTTGGTTTTAGATGAGCCAACGGCAGAGCTTGACCCTCAAAGTAGCCTTCAAATCTACAGTATGCTTCGTATGCTTAATGAAAAAATGGGAATAACCATTATTGTAGTGGAACAAAAAATTATGTTACTCAGTGAGTTTTCAAAGCGCTTGCTTATAATAAATGAAGGAAGTATATTCTTAGACGGAATGCCTCAGGAGGTGTTAAAGGACACCGAAAAGCTTCGTCAAATAGGAGTTAATTGTCCGAGAGTTGCTACTTTAGCAGCCAATTTAATAGAGAAGAAATTATATAATGGTGCGGTGCCTGTTAATGTTGATGAGGCTGAAATAATGGTTAAGAAGGTTATTTCTTAATTGATAATAGGTTTAACAAAAAGCATGACAATTTAAATGTTATTATTGCTTTTATAATTCTATGCGTTTTATTAGTTCATGGAGGTCATAAATGATTAAATTCAGCAATGTTTCTTTTGCATATGATAAAAACAAAATTCTTGAAAATATAAGCTTTACAATTGAAAAGGGCGAATTTGTGGCTATAGTAGGCAGAAATGGTGCCGGTAAAACAACACTTATGAAGCTCTTTAATGGACTTTTAAAACCAACCTCTGGAAATATTACTATAGCAAATTTAGATACCAAACAGTCAAAAACAAGCGAGCTTGCTAAACATGTTGGATTTTTATTTCAGAATCCTGACAGACAGATTTGCCAGAATACTGTAAAGGATGAAATTGCTTTTGGCTTGAAATGTGTGTTAGATGACAAAAATGAAATAGAAAGAAGATGCAAGGAGACCATTGAGAGCTTTGGATTTTTAGCTGATAAGGACCCTTTTTCTATGAGCAGAGGTGAGCGTCAGAAGGTGGCACTTGCTTCAATTATTGCTCTTTCACCTGAAATTTTAGTCCTTGATGAACCTACAACAGGTTTGGATTATAAGGAATGTATGCACATAATGAATATAATAAATGAGTTAAACCAAAAGGGTACTACTGTAATAATGGTATGTCACGATATGGAACTGGTATCAGATTTCTCAAGGAGAGTAATGGTAATAGGAGAAAAAGGAATTTTGGAGGATGATACCTGTAATAAGGTTATGGTCAACTCAAATATTTTAAAAAGAGCATCTCTTGCTGCACCTCAAATTGCAGAGCTGGCAATTAGGCTTGGAAATGAATTTCAAGATATTTTAACCTTAGACGAAATGACTGAAAAAATAGAAAGTAGGTGTAAGGCTTGAAAGGAATTTTAGAGTATTCACAAGGTGATACAATTATACATAATTTAAATCCGTTGACAAAAATGCTGCTTGCCTTATTAATTTGTATGAGTAGCTTTGCAAATAATAATTTAATTATGGCAGTTGCTATAATTGCCCTGAATGTTATTATGGGTTTTATGGCAGGTATTGGAAGCAAAGCTGTTTCAATATTGGCAACCTTATTAAAAATAGGAATTGTTTTATTTTTATTACAAGTTCTATTAATAAGAACTGGGGATAAACTACTGGAATTACCTTTAAATCTTTATATTACTGATATTGGACTTCAATTTTCTTCTTTGCTTGTATTTAGGCTGATAGGTGCTACGATGCCTCTAATTATAATGCTTACAGTTACAAAAATGAGTGATTTGACAAATGTATTGGTACAAAAGCTGCATATACCTTATAAATATGCTTTTGCTTTTATAACGGCCTTACGTTTTATTCCAATTTTTGAACATGAAATGAATGGGATAATAGAATCACAGACTGCTAGAGGTGTTGAATTTGACACAAAGAATCCTATTAAAAAATTAAAGCTGGTATTACCATTATGTGTACCACTTCTGATTTCATCAGTTAAACGTATAGAAGGAAGTGCAATATCTGCTGAGTTAAGAGGTTTTAATGTCCGAAAGAAAAACAGTGGCTACAAAAAATATACTTTCAGCTTGAGTGATTATTCTGTAATGCTAGTATCAATACTTGTTTTCGTTATAAGTGTGGCAGTTGTTTAATAACTATTTAGGCAAAAATACTTAGAGCTTGCTGAACAATTTTAAGCATACATGAATACTATCTTCGTTATTTTATTGATACTAGAATCATTGTATTAATACAGCAAGCTTTTTTATCAACTAATTGATGCAATTATTTCTAACTCAACCTTCAATTGATAAGCTCCCACACCTGCTATTTTCAACTGAGAAAGTTGAGTTAATTAGCTGTATTTGAGTTTAGTTTACCAGACTTTACTGGGATTAAAGCCATAAATCTGTACAATTGACAGCAGCTTGCTTTTTGCTATATCTTCAGGTGTTATAAACAAACCATGATTACTGTCAATATCATAGCCAAAGTGTATAAATGCCTGATAAATAATTTGTGAGCAATTTGCAGATAAAAGTTTATTACACTGTTTTTTTGATGAAAATATACCGTATTTTAAACCAATAAGATTTTTATCAGCATATTGAGCTATCTCGTCCAGCTTTTTTTGATTTGCATTATTAAGTCTTAGAACCTTTATGGTTGAATATGTCTGCCATTTTGAAATATTCTGATATTTACTAATGGTACCAGGTTCTATAGACTCTAAAATAATTCCATTTTTTGCATCTATAACAAGTCCACAATGTCCATGTCTCCAATATAGTGTATAGGTGGATTTTGTAAGCAGGATATCTCCGTTTCTAAGTGGTGCTAATTGAATGCTGTTATTACTTTTATCTATTGTTTTATTAACCACTATATTCTCCTGGGAGGTAAAAGGATTAAGCTTTTCAATATACATTTTACGCTTTGAATAGTAGCTGTTTTGATAAGATAATATTAGGTTTTTTCCATCTTTCTGAGCAAGTAAATCGTCAATTGCCAGTTTTGAGAGACCAGTTTGTGTAAATATAAGAGAATAGTCTTGATTACCAAGAGAGGAGTTATTAAGTATTGGTAATAAGTCTATTTGTGGTGATGCAGGCCAATAAGTGCGATTATACATATTTAAGAATATAAAGCAACAGTATAAATCTATAAAAATAGTAAATATTCCTATAGTAACTTTTGTTTTCAGACTTATCATATTCACAAAATCACTCCTTATAAATTCTATATTAAATAAACTTAGTTTTTAATGAAGTTAGTATTTGTAAAAAATAGTTAACAATACCTTCCTCGTAAATATAATCAGACAAAAGATAGATATAATATGTATAATGTGCGTATAGAATTAGAAACAGACCAGCCACAATAGTATGTACATATTTATTCTAAACTACGTTCTACACAAAAAGATTAATAATTTTGTGCCATGAGCACAGCAAAGGAAGGATGTTTTTATGAGAAAAGGTAATTATTATACTGGTTTAGTGCTAATAGTTCTAGGTGCCCTTGCTCTGGTACTTAACATTGTATTTGATATCAGGATAATTAAGTTTGATTCCTACGATTTCTGGGTGTTTATAGTGCTGATTATTGGATTAGCTTTTGAGCTTGGATTTTTTCTTACAGGTTCAAAGTCAGGTTTGTTAATACCAGGAGGAATTATAACGACAATAGGGCTGCTTTTTATGTTTGAAGTTTCAACTGATTGGCATTTTTCGAGGTTTACATGGCCTGTTTATATTATTTCAGTTGCAGTAGGGCTATTACAGATGTACATGTTTTCAAGAAGACAAAAAGGGCTACTTATTGCAGGTTTGATTGTTGGTGGTATAGGAGTATTCTTTGAATTAATGATGATACTTAGTGCTATTTCAACAAATTTAATAGAAGTACTTATACCAATTTCTTTAGTTGCTGCTGGTGTAGCTTTAGTATTTAGTGGATACTCAAGAAAACGTTCTCAATATTAGAATTGAAGTAGGATATTTGTATTTTTCTTGCATACTTCCATATGGTTTTATGGTATATTATAACATGTCCCCCCTCTTCTATAAGTGGCGGGTATCGCTAGGGTTTTCAGGCGGTGAGAATATCTCCCGCCTCGCTTTCAGGTTGCTGATGTAATAGCTCGAAAATAAAGTATGTACGAACAAGGTGCATTTTCGAGCCACAAAAACCACAAGTGGTTTTTGACGGTGTATAATTTTTGTACATCGAAAAATTTCATTTTGAATCTAGGCGTTATAACTTAGTTGGAGGTGAGCATATGGAATGGAGAAAGATGAGAGAGCAGCAGGAGAACTTGTTGAGCCCTCATGCTGCTAAAAGTGTAGACTCCTTTGGGAGATTATTACATGAAGAGAAATGTCCCATAAGAACAGATTATGAGCGTGATGGAAATAGGATACTTTATTCTATGGATTTCAGGAGATTGAGGCATAAAACGCAAGTTTTTTTCAATGCTAAAAATGATCATATATGTACACGGATGGAACATGTTCTTAATGTTGGCTCTATAGCAAACACAATAGCCAGAACCCTCAATATGAATCAGGATTTAACTTATGCAATATCATTGGGACATGATTTAGGGCATGCTCCTTTTGGGCATAGTGGGGAACGTGTTCTTGACAAATGCGTGAAAAAAATAGACAGTAATGCTAGCTTTAAGCATGAATTACATAGCTTGAGAGTGGTTGAAAAGCTTGCAACAAGATTATCAAAAGAAAAGATTTATGAAAGCTGTGGGCTTAACCTAACCTTTGAGGTTAAAGACGGTATTGTGTCACATTGCGGAGAGAATTATGATGAATTTATTATGCATAGAGATTTAAGCAAAACGCCTGATTCATTAAAAAGTGTAAAACGCACTGATTCACCATATACTCTTGAGGCGTGTATTGTACGATTAGTTGATAAAATTGCATATGTGGGAAGAGATATAGAAGATGCAGTTAGGGTCAAGCTGATGGATATGCAAGACATTCCTAAGGATATTAGAAATGAACTGGGAAACACTAATGGGGAAATTATTAATACATTGGTGTGTGATATGATTGAAAACAGCTATGGAAAAGACTGCATACAGTTGAGTATGTCAAAGGGCGAGGCATTAGAAAAGCTTATTAACGAGAATGTAAGGCTGATATATAAGGCAGAAAAAATTACCCGTTATGAAAAGATTGCTGAGAATACCCTTGAGGGGTTGTTTGACAATTTGCTAGAAAGTCTTACTGATTTTGATAAGCTACAGTACAGAGATAATAAGGTTTATAGAATGTTTTATAATTATATTATCGACAAAGGGTATGATGAGTCGGTTAGTGATGCGCAAAAGGTAATTGATTTTGTTGCAGGAATGACAGATTCATTTGCTCGAACCTGTTTTGAAGAAATTTATTGGATGTAACAAGCTCGAAATTACAGTTATATCATACATGGTGCAATTTCGAGCTACAAAAACCACAAGTGGTTTTTGCAGTGTCATTGTTTGTACAAACATTGTGCATTTTCAAGCCCCAAAAACCAAGGTGTGGTTTTTGCAGTGTCATTGTAGGTGCATACATGGTGCAATTTCGAGCTACAAAAACCACAAGTGGTTTTTGCAGTGTCATTGTTTGTACAAACATGGTGCAATTTCAAGCCCAAAAACCACGGTGTGTTTTTTGTATTATCGCAGTGTTAGTACATACATGGTGCAAGCTGATGTAGGAGGTTAGTATGAGTCAAGATAAATATCATTTTTTTGCGTTTCTGTCTAGAATGAAATACATAAACAGATGGGGACTTATGAGAAATACCTATACAGAGAATATTCAGGAGCATAGTCTGCAGGTGGCAATTATTGCACATGGGCTGGCAGTAATAAGAAATACTTATTTTAATGGTGAAATTAATCCTGAAAGAGTTGCTATTCTTGCAATGTTTCATGATTGCAATGAAATTATTACAGGAGATATGCCTACACCAATAAAATACTACAATCCACAAATTAATAAAATTTATAAAGATATAGAGGATATATCCAAAGAAAAAATTATTTCTATGCTGCCAGAAGAAATGTCTGATGAATACTATTCACTATTTTTCAAGAATCCTGATGATTTGGAATGTTGGAGGCTGGTTAAGGCTGCTGACAGAATTGCCGCATACGTAAAATGTATTGAGGAAGTAAAAGCCGGTAATAACGAGTTTAAAAAGGCAAGTGAAGCAATATTGCAATCAATTGAGAAAATAGAGCTTGAAGAGGTCGCGTATTTTATGGATAAATTTCTACCCAGTTTTAACCTATCCCTTGATGAAATTGATTAGTGTTTTTAGCTAATATAATTGACAAAAAAAGTATATGTTATTAAAATTGAATAGGACAATATATCCATGTCATAAGGGATTTATTTTTGACCTTAGAATTCACATGTACTAATAATTGCTTAACACATATTTTATAGCTGATAAAAACCAAAAACAAAGGGGCATTAAAATGACGTTCGAAGAAAACATTGGTAATTTATGCATAATAAATGGAGAAACTGTAGCAAAAGAAAGTCTTGCACTTTATACGTCTGAAAAATACAAAGCTTTTTATGAGGTGATAAAAATAATTAAAGGAATACCTCTTTTTTATGAAGATCACTTTACGAGACTAAAAAGTTCAATGAATAAGGCAAGCTATGAATTGGCAATTTCTAAAAAAGACCTTAAAGATCAAATTCAAAAGGTTTGTAATCTAAATGCTTTTTCTGATTGTAATGTTAAAGTGATTTTACTTCAATATGGAGCTGAGCAAATAGCAATTATTTGTATAAATAAGTTCTATTATCCTACTAAACAAGAATACGATAATGGTGTAGCGTGTTGTACTGCCAATTTGACAAGAAGTAATCCAAACATAAAGATTATTAATACAAGCTACAAGGATGAAATTAAGCGTGTAGTAGAAGAGAAAAAGGCTTTTGAGGTTTTGCTTGTTAACGATGGCGGAAAAATAACTGAAGGCGGAAAATCAAATGCTTTTTTTGTAAAGGGAAATAAAATATATACATCACCGGAAGATTATGTTTTGGTGGGAATAACCAGAAAATATGTGGTGGATGTATGTAAAAAGCTTGGATATGAAGTGATTGAGACACTTATAGGAGTAGATTCTTTAACCAGCTTTGATGCAGCTTTTATAACAGGTACATCAATAAATGTTTTACCAATTAGAATTATAGATAATTTTGAAATTGATTCTGCAAAGAATCCCACAACTCAACATGTGATGGTAGGGTATAATAGCCTTGTCAGCTCATATATAAATGAAAACTAATTAAAACAATAGGGGGAGTATCATGAGGTATCTTGAAAATGCTTTCAAATTTACATTTAAGAATTTTTTATTGGCAATACCGCTTTTAATTTCAATGGCAATTCCTACTTTAATTATTAGTATAGGTACTGCTGGTCTTGTGGCAAAGATGACCCAGAAGTATGCGCAAATATTTCAGAGCGCTATGAGTGGTGAGTATGCTGGCTTTGACGCTAGCTTTTTTGATGGATTGCTTAGTATGCCAATGATTATTAGTGTTGTTATTGGATGTCTTCTGTTTTTATTGTTAGCCATTTTAGTTTATCCAGCTACTTATGGGATAATAAATAAAAAATATGAAACAGGAAATGCAACCTTAAGTGATTTCACACAATGTATGTCAAAATATATAGGAAGATATGTACTGTATGGATTGTTAAGCCTTGCAATTGGTATTGGTTTGGGTATAGCCTTAGTTATACTTATAGTTTTGGCTTCTGTAATTATGGCATTAGTTTCGAATGTTTTTGGAATAATACTAATGGTGCTTTTCTACTTGGTGTTTATTGTAGGATGTATTGCTCTAGCAGTATATATGTACTTGTGGTTTCCAGCAGTTTGTATCGAGGATAGCGGAATTATAGAGGGATTGAAGAATTCCTTCAAGACGGTTAAAGGAAGCTTTTGGCCAATATTGGGTATTACACTTTTAGTTTCAATAGGTGGTAGTATAGTTGGTTCGATTTTAGGTATATTCCCATTTGTTGGTGTGGTAATATCATCTGTAACTACTACTTTGGCAGAATTTATATTGATTGTTTACTATTTTGAAGTTTATCGTGCAAAGACAGGTAGGTTTTCTTCACCTGATAATTTCCAGCAGATAAATAATCCTATTCAATAAAATCAATAATAAAGAAGTTTAATTTTTGTAATAATGGCCTTGTTCTACCCCATAGGTAGAGCAAGGTTATTTTTATCAAAAATTAGCATTAATTATTGGAAAAGTACTTGACAAAAATAAGGGCTAATGGTATTTTTAATATATAAATTAGCACTCAATCAATTAGAGTGCTAACAACAAAGTATCAAATGCTGTTAGCAAAGGGAGTGATAAACGTGCTGCTTGACGATAGAAAACTTAGAATACTGCAAGCCATAATAGATGATTATATTACTTCTGCAGAGCCTGTTGGTTCGAGAACTATTGCCAAAAGGCATGAGCTTGGTCTTAGTTCAGCTACTATTAGAAATGAAATGGCTGATTTAGAGGAAATGGGTTTTTTAGAACAACCTCACACCTCTGCTGGTAGAGTTCCATCGGATAAGGGTTATAGACTATATGTAGACAAATTAATGCAGATTAATGAGCTTTCTCAAGCTGATATAGAAAACATAAAAAATGCTATGGACATTAGGATTAATGAGCTAAGTCAACTTATAAGAAATGCTTCAGTAGTAATGTCAAAATTTACAAAATATACTACTATGGCAATAACTCCCCATTCAAAAAAATCTGCGTTAAAAGCAGTACAGGTTGTTCCTATTGAACAGGGAAAGGCTCTTGTTATTATTGTTACAGACACAAATATTGTACGTAATAATTTAGTAAGAATTGACGAATTAATTACTCCTGATTCTTTAATACAAATTTCAAATTTGTTAAATGAAAAACTTAGAGGATATACACTTGAAATGCTTGCGTCAAATGATATGAGGAATGAGGTTGAAAGATTCATATCTATACCTCATAGTATTATTAATCCAATTCTTGACGGTATTGAGGACTTGATTAAAACAATTGATCATACTGAGGTATATTTGGAGGGGACTACTAATATATTAAACTTCCCTGAATTCAGAGAAGTTCAGAAAGCAAAAGAGTTTTTAAATATACTTGATGAGAAGAATTTAATTTCAGACATTCTTGTTAATACTTTATATAATAATAATGATATAGTAATTCAGATAGGCAATGAGAACAATATAGAAGGGATAAAGGAATGCAGTTTAGTCACAACATCATATAGCGTTGGGGACCATGTAATAGGTACTATAGGTATTATTGGTCCCACAAGAATGGAATATTCAAAGGTCGTTTCATCAATGAACTATATAAGAAATAAAATTAATCAAGAGATATTACGGCTCTTGGGTGATGGATAGCTAAAAATTAAGGAGGTAAATACTGGGTAATGAAAAAAGATAATAATTCAAAAGACGAAGAAGTAATTAAAATAGATGAAAATGAACAAACAGCAAATAACAGTTGTGATTCTGATTCATCTTGTAATTGCGGTGACGAATGTGAAGCAGATTCAGTTAATACTGAAATTGAGGAGCTAAAGGCAAAGCTTGAGGAAAAGAGTCTTCAGTGTGAGGAGTATAAAAATGCAGTTCAACGTACAGCTGCTGAATTTGATAATTATAAAAAACGCACTTTAAAAGAAAAAGAAGCTCTTAGTCTTGATGTTGCCATTGATACGGTAAATGCTATAC
>JAEZIB010000190.1 GCA_023416275.1 Bacillota bacterium
TGCTGGGGGGACTCACGTTTGAAAGCGGGTAAATCAGTTAAATTGATGGGAATAGATGAACGCTTCAGTGGAACATATTATATTGTTTCAACAATACATAACTTCGACAAGAGTGGATATACAACAATATTCAAGGTGAAGAGGACTGGAATATGAGTGATATAGGTGTATCGAATTTTACTAATTATATAAATGAAAATGGAAAGCTCTTTGGTGTCATGGTAGGAATTGTTATAAATAATGATTCTGCAAATGATTCCGAAAAACCTGGACCAGGACTTGTAAAAGTAAAAATACCCTTATTGGGTATGAAAGAATCAAATTGGGCTAGAATTGCTTCGTTCATGGCTGGAAAAGAGAGAGGTGCATTTTTCCTTCCTGAGAAAGATGATGAAGTGCTAGTGGCATTTGAAAATGGTGATGTCAACAAACCATATATAATTGGAGCCCTATGGAATGGAAAGGATGCACCTCCTGATACCAACAGCGATGGTGAAAATAATACAAGGATAATTAAATCTCGCAGTGGGCATATTATACAGCTTTTTGATAAAAAAGGAGAAGAGAAAATTCTTATCAAGTCTTCAAAAGGACACATTGTTGAAATGAATGATGGAGAAGAGACACTAAGCGTTATTGATAAGTCTGGAAAAAACTCAATAGTTATCAGTACTAAAGATAATAAAGTAACTATAGCCTCTGATAAGGACATTGAATTGAAGGCTCCAAACGGAAAGATTGCAATGAGTGCAAAGAATATTGAGACTAAGTCGTCAGCTGATACAAAAATAGAAGCATCAGCAGGAATGGATGTTAAAGCTTCAGCAAATATGACTATCAAAGGTGCTACAGTAGCTATTAACTAAATGCTATACACGCAAATAAACTCAAATTCTTAGTACATGCATAAATTCCCAATTACTTAAAGGTTAGACACAGAAGCGAAAGCTGAGTGCTTTAGATATTAATCCTAAATAAAGGTTTTTCGTTAGGCAGCTGGAAAAACCGAATTAACAAAAATACATTGAAGGAAGGAGAATAGAAATGGGACAACCTGCAGCAAAACAAGGAGATCGTATCATGGCGACAGATACTCATATTGTTCTGATTCCAGCTGGTTCAGGTACCATCCCCACGCCCTTGCCACATCCATTTACAGGAATAATTGATGGAGCTCTTAGCAGTGATGTGAAAATTATGGGTAAGCCTGCGGCAACAGTGGATTCGACTGCTACAAATACACCAGCCCATGTTCCGCAAGGCGGGCCATTTCAAAAAACGCCATCCAACAAGGGTACAATCAAAATGGGGAGTACAACTGTTAAAATCAATGGGAAAATGGCTGCAAGAAATGGTGATATGGCTATGACTTGTAATGATCCGGCAGATTTACCGGTTGGTAAAGTGGTTGCAGTTGGAACAGTTACAATTGGCGGCTAGCTCGAAAATTAAGATAGTACATAACATAGTGCGTTTTCGAGCAGCAAAAACCACAAGTGGTTTTTGACGGACATTTGGAATTGGTATCAGCTTGAGAAAGCGAAGTTTACATTTTGTACATTCATCGTTCTCTTCGCATTTTTCGAGCAGCAAAAACCACAAGCGGTTTTTGACGGGTGTTTGGAATGGAGCTGTCAAAAAGAGGCGTACCTTTGTGAGCAGGGGTACTTAACATAAAGCTTTACCAAATTTTTGTGCCCCAAATGGGCGTAGGAGGGTAGCGTGAAAGAATTTAGATATAACTATGAAAATACTTGCGTACCTCCACGAAAGCTTTACCAAATTTTTGTGCCCCAATGGGGCGTGGGAGGTTATTATGGAAGTTATTGATTTTTTAGGACAGGGATTAAAGTACCCAATTTCTGTGAAAAAGGCAAGAATACGTACTTCAGCAGGAAATGACTCTATCAAAGAATCAATTATACTCATTTTAGGCACTACTATAGGTGAACGCGTAATGCGGCCTGAATTTGGTTGTCGCTTGAATGAAATGGTATTTGCTTCTAATGATATGGGAACTGCAACTTTGATTCAGAATTTTGTTGAAGAGGCTTTAATGAAGTGGGAACCACGTATTAAAGTTGATGATGTAACAGCAACTGTTAGACAGGACAGTACAACTATGGATATTTTGATTGAATATACAGTAAAGTCCAGTAATAGTAAAGAAAACCTTGTTTATCCATTTTATCTGGAAAGTGTGGGAAAATAATGACGTATATTTTACCGAAAATTGACAAGCGAAGCCAAGAGGATTTGGCTGAAGAAGTTAGGAGTCTTATACTGGAGTATTGCACAGAATTTGATAATATCAATGAAATTAAGTCAGACAAGCAGGTAGATGCCCTCGTCCACATTTTTTCTAATATGATGGGACATGTAATTGAGGCATTGAACCAGGCTCCAGATAAGAACTATACAACATTTTTAAACTTAATAGGAGTTAGCCCTACACCACCGCGTGTTGCTAAAGCTCCAATAGTGTTTAATTTAAAGAAGGATTATAACAATGAAGGTATTGTTCCGGCTTGTACTAAAATTTCAGCACAGCCTGACAATCAGGAAGAGGTAATTTTTGAAACAGAAAGTGACTTGACAGTAATCAGACCCAAATTAGTTAAAGCAGCAAGTGTTGAGCCAGTTGAAGATCAATGGAGCAATCTTGATTTTCTATTTGCAAAAGAGTCAACAGGTAAGGAAGCAACGTTGTTTCTAGGCAGCACTCAAATGGTTCATCGCTTATACATTGGTGACGATTTGCTGGGTTTGGTTGGGTCAACTGTTACACTAGAAATGGAGTTAATTTTACCTGAACCTAAAAAGTCATCTGGAACTAAGAAATCTGAGGTGCTTCAGAACTCTAATAGGGAGCTAAAAATTCAATGGTATTACCTTGATGAGGATGGAAATTCTAAAATTCTGTCTAATTTAATTGAAGAAAATGACTTAACCAAGGGAGAATTAACTGCTGAGAAAAGTTCAGCAACTAGTGAAATAGAATTATCGCTAACAAAATCATTTTCCTTTCCTGGAATACCTGAGATTAAACCTAAAGATATATCAAGCTATACTAAAAGTGGAGCACATAAAAGCTGGAAAAATCGTTGGATTTATGCTGAATTAAAAACTTTGTTAACTGATGAGAATTTAATACCCACGGTAAAAAGTATTAAGATAGGCAGAGAAATAACATCTGCTCAGCTTAGCCCTGATTTAGCAATTTACAATTATTATCCTCTTGATTTAACAAAGGATTTTAATCCCTTTGGAGATAAACCAGCATTTAATGATACTTTTTATATTGCAAGTGGTGAAGCTTTTTCAAAAAAAGATGCTGATATTACAATTACTGTTAACATTTCAAATACCTCTAGCATAAATACTGAAAAAATCAAATTGGCATTAGAATATTGGAATGGAAGCAATTGGGCACAAATGGGATGTATAGGTAGAACGGCAGTTGTTAAAGAGGTTGAAGATAAGGATGAGACGGGCAAAGTAGTGAAAAAGTATTTGAAAATTGAGTCTTCAGAAGCTACGATAAGTGAAAACATTACAAAAGATACAACTGAAGCTTTAACGAAGCTTGGACGTGGGGAAATACAATTTAAGTGCCCAGAAGACTTAAAATCATGCATTGTCAATGGTCAGGAAAATTATTGGATGCGTTTCAGAATTATTGAGGGCAACTATGGTGAAGACAGCAGTGTGACATACGAGGATGCAGGATATGTACCTAACACAACAATACCTATACAAAAGGCAATTATAAAAAATGCTTCTTACAACCCTCCTTTATTAAAGGAATTAAAAATTCAATATATTTATAATAAGCCATCAGACGGAAAACTTCCTAATATGATAATTGCTGAAAATAACTTTATCATGTCGGACAAAACTGATGAGTGCATAGCAAATGAACCTTTTAAAATCTTTACTGCCTGTGATGACACGCAACCGAGTTTCTATCTGGCTTTTGACGAAGATATAAGCAATTTACCTATTTCACTCTTCTTTCCGCTCGAAGGTGATCAGATTGGAGCCAAGCCAGTGGTTGCTTGGGAATATTGGAATGGCAGGAATTGGCTTACACTAAGTGTCAATGATGCTATTCGTGATTTTACCCGTAGAGAAATTCAGCAAATCAATATGCCTTCTGACGTAGAAAAATGCGCTATTTTTGGGGCTGAACACTACTGGATACGTGCAAGACTGGAAGAAGGAAGCTATAAAGTATTTCCTAAAATCAATGCAGTTTATTTAAACGCTGTATGGGCGGTAAATTCAAATACATTACAGGGAGAAATACTGGGCTCAAGTAATGGAGAACCTAGCCAGACTTTTGAATTTTCACGCACTCCTGTTTTATCGGGACAGATTGTTAAGATTCAAGAGACTTTAGGACGAGATGAGTGGGTAACTTGGGAGGAAGTACAGACCTTCTCTGTCTCAAGAGCAGATAGCAGACATTATATGCTGGATTCTGAAAGTGGATTATTGACCTTTGGTGATGGAGTAAATGGAATGATACCTCCTGCTGGAAGGGACAACATCCGCTGTGATTATAGGCATGGTGGTGGAGTTTTAGGAAATGTAAGTGCGGGGTCAATATCAAAAATATGGGACAATTTGCCTGGTATTGATTCTATAAGTAATCCAATTGCAGCTGATGGCGGCTTTGATCAAGAAGGACTTGAAGACGCTAAAGCCAGAGGACCATATACATTAAAGAACAGAGACAGAGGAGTAACCTGTGAAGATATAGAGTGGCTTGTACGTGAAGTAGCACCTAAGATTGCAATAGTAAAATGCTTTCCTACGATGGATCGTGAGCTGGATTTTACGCCTGGAAAGGCTATTGTAATAGTAGTCCCGGAGTATGACAATCCTAAACCTGTACCAAGTCAAGAGCTACTCAACGAAATTGATGAATACTTATCAGAACGGATTTCAACAGTTCTGCTTAGAGAGAATGAACCAATGTTGGAGGTAATGGGTCCTGACTACATACGTGTAGGAGTTGAAGCAGACATTGAATACACTAACCCTGGTTCCGGAAAAATTATTGAGGGCCGAGTTATAGACAATTTAAAGCAATTTTTGAATCCTCTCCATGGTGGACAGGACAGAAAAGGGTGGACACTTGGAAAAAATTTATTTATTTCTGAGATATGTTCAGAAATACAAAACACACCAGGTGTAGACTTCATTAAAGATATTACAATAAAGGCATCAGTTCAATGCTACACATTAGATTTTGAAACCTTTAAAGAAGGAGCGTACAAGCCTGCTATAAATTATCCTACCTATAGTGCAGTTAAAAGCAGCGATAATAGAATTGTATTTGCATTGGCAAAAAAGCTTTTGGCAAATAAGGAAGTTAAAAACATATGGGCAAAGGGTTTTAGAGAAAATGATGAAATACTGCTCCGCTATAGAAATTATAAGTCGCAAAAGCTGGTTATCGTAGCTATAGACGGCGATGTTCTGGAATGTAAGACGGCTGATGAGGATGCGTTAGAATATCATTTCTGTGATTGCAAATTTGATAGTAAAGAAGTCGAAAAACAAGCTTGTACTTGTGGATTTTACAATGGAGATAAAGTATTTCCTGTAGGATCAGATATAGAAATAGTAGAGCCAATTGCAAAGGATTTAACTATTCGTTCGTATATCTTAAATGAAGTAAGGGGAACCCCATCAACCTTCTTTATTAAAATGGCAGTGCTTGAAACTGGTGACAAGATATATTTAAGCCGTAATGATGAATACATAAATTCAGTTTCGCTAAAAATTCGCCAAGTTAAATCAGAAAATATTTTCTTAGAGGAAGATGAGATTATTTATAGCGGGGTACACCTTATTAATAAGGAACCTGCTCTAGTATTCCCCTATTTACAAGATGCAGATACAGGTATAGTCCATGATGTTAGCAGTATGAAACCTGAGTGTCATTATGAAAAAATAGAGAAAGATGACAGAAGATATTTGGAGAGTATTAGTGATCTGCGTGAGGAATTGAGATGTGAACATTGCTTACCTTTTGAAGATTAATAAATTTAGTATATTAATCAAAGTTATTAAAGTTTATGAAGGGAGGAAGAAAAATGTCAATTGCAATACCAAATTTAGATAGGATGAATTTTGAAGAGCTTGTTAAGGAAGCTAAATCGTTAATACCAATATATAATCCTGAATGGACAAATCACAACCCATCAGATCCCGGGATAACCTTGATAGAATTATTTGCTTGGCTTTGTGAAATGATGATTTATCGTATTGACCAGGTTCCAGATGAAAATTATATACATTTTCTGAATTTATTAGGTGTCAAATTAAATGATGGAGAAGAACTGGAATCAGGGATTCGACGAGGTGTAGAACAATTATCAGAGTGTACCAAGGCTGTTACTGCGGAAGACTTTGAAAAATTAGCATATGAAGCTGTTATGGAAAAACATGGAATAAAGGAATGGTTTCCAGAAATATCTGTACGAACAATTTGCTATTCAAACCGCGATTTAGAAAACAGTAAAACAGACAATGAAAAACTGGGTCACATATCAATTATTTTGATTACAGATGTAATAGATCAAATGAAGTTTATGAAAGAGCACAGTGATATTAGAAATTATGTAAAACAGTATTTGCTTGACCGTAAATTGCTGACAAATCGAGTTCATGTTGTAGATCCCGATTACCAAGAAATAAGAATTAATATGCAAATTGCAGCAAATGATTTGAAGATTTCAGATACGGTGAAAAAGGTAATCGAAGAGTATCTAAATCCAATTAGAGGTGGAGCAGACAAAAAAGGGTGGCCCCTTGGAAGAAACTTTTATAGTTCAGATTTATACTATTTAGTTGAAGGTATACCTGGTGTTGAACATGTAATCAGGTTGGAGCTGGACTCACCTACACTTAAGCCCCATCAGTTAGTTAAGCTTAAATTATTAACTATAGATGTAGAGAGCTAAAAAGCTAACTAAAACAATGAAATTGTTAAAAACAGTATTATTGATGTCAAAATAAAAAAGGGGGTCAAATGATGAATAATCAGGAAATTAGTAATTACGTACAATATCTTCCTAGAATATATCATAAAGGCAGTGATGAAACCTACGAAGAGTATTTTCTTGGACGTTTTCTTAAGGCATTTGAGCAGATACTGACGGGTTCCTTTGAAAAGAAAGATATAGTAGGAATTGAGTCATTATTGGACAACTTTGAACAGTATTTTAATCCATCTCAAACACCGCCGCAATTTTTGCAATGGCTAGCTGGCTGGGTAGCTCTTGATTTAGAAGAGTCAGTTGAATTCTATGGGGATAACGATAAAAAACAAAAGGATTTGTTACCAACTCAAATTCTCCCTTTGGATAAAACAAGAAGTACAATAAACCGAGAGCTTATCGGAAGAATGGTTCAGTTATACAAAAAAAGAGGTACAACAAAAGGTTTATTGGAGTATTTGCAGCTATATGCAGGCGATGAAACAACTATAACAATCAATGAATATGAAGAAACAGCTAGAATTGGAGAGCAGAGGGAAATAGGTGTAAACACAATGGTTGGATATGCCAGCCCAACATTTTTTACTGTTCATACAATGATTCCTATTCATAGCAGAACTATGCTACAAAAAAAAGTTCAATTAATTAACAAAATAATTGAAAATGAAAAACCCTTTTATACTAATTATAAGCTAGTTGTTGAAATCCCAGCTATGCGTGTAGGAGCATATTCAAAAGTAGGAAGAGAAACACTCTTAGGCGGTATGCTAGAGGAATAAGATTTTAAATTACAATATGAGCAATCGGAGGACGTGTCAAATGGAAGAAAAAGTAAAAATAAAAGAATTAAAAAGAATGCGCTATTTTGACGGACTCTTTTTAGACAAAGACGACTATAAGCTGGATCAGGACTATCAGAGAAGACTTTTGCAACTCCATAATCGCTATATGCATACCAATGGCATTGTAGCAGGACTTGAGATTATACCGTTAATTGCTACTAAAGGCAAACTAATAGATAAATCAGATAACGAATATATATTAACTCCAGTATGTAAAATAGAAACAGAAGAAGGATGCAAGTATTATAGTCTTCCAAAGGAATTTGAAACTGATTCAGAAAGATGTAAAGTGAATATTTCTGAAGGTATGGCACTAAATTTATTATCGGCTGAGGAAAATGAGGATTATTACGAAAGTACAAGCCAGCAAATATTTATTTGCAAAGATCATCCCGACAGCAATATTGATTTATCATTAGCAAAGTATAAATATCCTACTAACAAAGATATATATATTTATGTAAGTTATTTGGAAGAAAATCAAGATCAAGAGCTTATTAAAGGACAGTATCAAGACATTCATACATGGGAGAGAGCTCACATAGGACATTCTACAGAAAAACCAAAGAATCCTAATAAAGAAATAATATTAGGAACGGTAATGCTTGGTATTGCAAAAAAAACAATAGAAAAGACAACAGGTATAGCTTATTTTTTAGATGATGATGGTGAACTAAAAAATAAACCTATTGGAAATTCTGTTCCGCCTCCACCAAAAATTACAAATGAATTTATAGTTTTAGAACAAACAATAGTAGAACAAACAAATAAAAGTTTTAATGAACAAACAGGAATAAGCACATTAGAGTTTAATGTTTCATCAGTAACAGCAGAGAAGAATGAAGAAACAAAAAAAGCAGAGATATATGAAACTGAGGAAACAAAAACAAAAACAGAAACAAAGGAAAAGGAAGCTGAAAAACAAGTTATAATTGAATCTCATTATAAAAAAATAAATAATAAAAAGAATGATTTAATTCTATGTGCAAAAGATGAAACAAATATTAAAACATATAATAAAGAAACAGGAGAATATGTTAAAACTACTAACTCAAGTGAAATATATGGTGAAATAGAAACTGAAGAAGGTATAACAACAAAGAAAAAAGATGAGAGCATAACAAAAACTTTGGACAAAGTTACTGAGGAATCTGAAATAAAAATCAAAGGTACAACTACAGTTGTTAATGAAATTGAAAATAAAGACGAAAAAACAGGCACAGTAATAGAAACAAAAAAAACCATAGAAACAATAGTAGATAATACAATAACAGAGCATACAAATGAGCCCACAAATATTCCTGAAATAAAAACTAATGGGACAACTACAGTTACAAAAACGCTTGAAATCAATAATAAAAATACTGGCGATATAGAAGAAACCAATGAAATAATCGAAACAAATATTGACTACACCACAATAGAGACTACAGATGAAACTGGTCAAATTAAAAAAATTACCAAAGGTAAAAATAATGTTATAACTAAGGTTTATTATAAAAAAGGTACTGAAGACCAAAGGGAAACTGTGAATAATAATCAAGTAATAGACATTCATATAGAAGAAACAACTATTACTGATGATAATTCAACACAAACTACAATTGTAACTAAAGAAACAAATGAAACTACAAATACTACTAAAACCGTTACTGCAGTAAAGACAATTGTTAGAAAAGTAGATGATGAAATAGGTGTGGCTACAATAACAACAACAATTAGAACCACTGGTGAAGAAACAGATAGAGAAGGCAAAATAATATTAATTGAACCTACAATTGAAACAATAGTGGAAAAGGAAGCAACAACACCTTATAAATGCGATGTTACGCATACAATTACATTTGAACCACTAAAATATGTAAAAAGTGTTTCTTGCTTTGATTCAACTAAAGATTCTATTAGAAAATATTCTGGACCTGGTGGAAATGAACTTACAGTCGGCAAAATGTTATTTAAATTGAATAATCAGACATCGGGAATGCCATTTATTAGAGCTTATGAAGAAGATCAAAAAATTGGTCTGGAAGTTGATTCACCAAATACTAATTTTAAAGGTTCTGTTAATGTTACGGGTGATTTGATTATTAAAGGAAAACTAATAGATACAAGTGAAAGTTCAGATGAGGATGGGTCAGAAGCATCAGTTGCAAATAGTTTTGTTCAGGTTAATGGTAAAACAGGCAGTGATTGGGTGCCGAGAGATGGAGGACTGCAAATATATCGCGGAGAGACTGAAGAGAGTTCAGATGCTTGTCTTATGTGGTCAGAGAAACGAAAAAGGTGGATGGTAGGATACAAGTATTCTGATAGTGAAGGAAATACAATAGATAAGGATTTCTATGATATAGCATATGGAGATAAGTGGGAAAAACTTATAAATCGCAGTATTGTTGACGATTTACATAAGCATTCTAAGCTTTATAGCAATGTTGATAATGTAGCACTAGAAGTTAATAATTCAGGAGAACTGCTGTTCAATGGAAACCTTAGTTTGAGTGATAAGACAGTGTGGCTTCGTTCAGATGTCAACAAAAATCATGGTATAGGCTGGTTTGGAACAGGAAAGACCTTTGCAAATATAGCAGTGGATGGACCGGTATTATTTGGTCTTAACGGAGGAATTTTAGGTACTACTGAGAATGGTCAGAAAGCTGTAATCACATGGAATAGTACTGGAAATGTGGGGATTGGAGTCAAAAATCCTATAGATGATAAACTTGAATTAGGAGGAACCCTGCGTATTCTTAGTGATACAAATCCTATCAGGTTTACACCAAATTGGACAGGTATTAAAAACGAGTATGCTAATAGTGCAGAAATAAGTAATGATACGAGTAATTACAAAGCACTAGTGATAGTTGGAAATAACTCTGGAGCAAAAAAAGGTGAAATTGTAAGAAAAGTAGCAATATGGGATAGGTTAGATGTAAATGGATATCTTTATGTAGATGGTGACATGCAGGTTGCCAATGCTATAAAACCTAGCTCAGGAGTTGGTAACAACGGAATTATATTTCCAAAAGATCCAGGAGGAGGTTCTGGAGACAGTGCATGGTTGAAATATTATGCAAATATTGGAGAAGCATGTAATTTGGAAATTGGAACTTCCAATGATGCTAACGACAACATAGTTTTAATGGCATCAGGTAATGTAGGAATTGGTACAAAAACTCCTGCTGATAAACTAGATGTAAATGGCAATATGAGAGTTTTGAGCGGGACTAATCCAATACGGTTTACCTCTGTTTGGGATGGGTCTAGCAGCTTGATAAGTAATCAAGCTGAAATATGTAATGATGTTACAAGGTATAAGTCTTTAATTTTAGTTGGAAATAAATCAAGCGGTAAGAGGAAGGTGTCTGTGTGGGACAATCTGGATGTAAATGGTTCTCTTACATTAAACGGCGACTTGAAAACTCTATGTGCAATTGTTCCAAGTGTAGGCAATGGAATAAATAACGGAATATCCTTTCCAAGGGAATACAACGGCGATAAAGGTGATGCTGCATGGATTAGGTATTATTCGGATGCAATGCGCGGTGGTAGAGAAAATATGACTCTTGAAATAGGTATCGGCGACGATGCTGGAAACGGAAGATACAATGGCGGTGGAGACCGTATACGTCTATATGCGAGCGGCGGAGTGTATGTGGACGGTTATTTCTATTACAGCTCATCTCGTGAACTAAAAGAGAACATTACAGCATTATCTACCCAGAAGGCTAAGAGTATACTGAATGGACTAAATCCTGTTTCATTTAATTTTAAGGGAGATACCCAAAAAACAACACTTGGCTTTATATCGGAGGAAGTTCCTAAAGAAGTTGCTGCAGTTGATCAAAAAGCAATTAGTCCTATGGAAATAGTTGCTGTTCTTACAAGTGTTGTAAAGGAACAAAGAAAAGTAATTTCAGAGCTGAAGGAGCAAGTTGAAGCATTGTCTTACCAAATGTAAATAGTAACAAATTATGCTGGAATTTAACAAATTGGATAACTATAGGAGGGTTTTTTATGAAAGAACAAATAGAAGCACGTATTAATGAACTTAAAGGACAGTTGGAGGAAGGAAATAAAATGATTGGCGAATTAGAAGCAAGACGTACAAATTTAATGTATACACTTCTTAGAATGAACGGAGCTTTACAGGTTCTTGAGGAACTTATTCAAAAAGATAATAATGCAGAGCATCCCAAAGAAGATATGCTTGCTGATTAATGTTTGTATGAAAATTAGTATCACAAAGTCAATTATTTTGAATTATATTGGGAGAATACTATCAGCCATAATTGACTTTTACTGTTATGAATTAGCAGTATTTTGAGTATTCGGAGGAAGAGGCAAATGGGAAAAGAAATTAAAAGAATGAATTATTTAGACGGTCTCTTGCTAAAATCAGAAGACTACAATTTAGATAAAGAGTATCAAAGAAGACTTCTTGGTTTACACAATCGTTATCTCCACTCTTCTGGGATTGCCGACGGTCTTGAAGTAAAGCCAGTAAATGATAGCAATATGGAGGTATATGTTACAGAAGGGGCAGCACTTGATATCACGGACGAAGGGTTGGATGGAACAAACATAGAAGAAAGCACAAGCCGACTGATTGTAATATATGAGGGCCATCCTGACAATCCCGTAGATCTTTCCGAGTATACTGCTGGTGAGGATATATATATTTATCTTACCTACTTAGAGAATAATGCAGACTGGGATAGTGAAAAGGGGCAAGGACAAGAAATCCATATTTGGGAATTGGGAAAGATAAACCATAGTACAAAAAAGCCAGAAGATACTAAAAGAAATATTCTGTTAGCGAGAGTAAGACCCAAAGAGATTACTGATAGTGAAGGCAATAAGGAGACTGTAATTGATAATCAATGTATATATTACGACGACATTGACGGAAACCAAATACGGCAAGTGGTAGGCTCTCAATCTAAGGTTCTTGGAATGGATAAGATTAAATTTAAATTGAGAGAGGACATCTCAGTTGTACCTGCAATAAATACAACATTAATGGATGAGTCTACTAAAGAATTAGTTTTGGATATTGGTTCAGAGCTTTCCAGTTTTACAGGGAAAGTGAATGTAGAAAAGGACTTGAGATTTAATGGAGTATTAATTTGTCTAAACAAAGACGGAAAAATATCTGAAGAAATAACATATGACAACAGTTTTCTTGAGTTAAACAATTATGAAAATGATACTATTCCAGATAAGTCTAAGCTAAAAAATGGAGGTATTGATGTATGTAGAGGAGGTCCAGGTATTGCACCTGATGCCAGAATATCCTGGTCTGAAAAAGATAAAGTTTGGAAGGCTGGATATGAAAATAGTCTTAGTACAATACTATATGGTCCTAAGTGTGAAGAACTTGTTAACAATTATTATATTTGTGATGAAATGCACAAGCACAGCAGTTTGTCTTCCAAAAAAGGGACTGCCTTATCTGTTGATTCTAATGGAATAATATCAGTAAAAGCCGATTTGACAATTAATAATAAAAAAATAATTTTTTCCTCAAGCAGTAAAGGAGGAGAACTGGTATGGAATAACAATAATCAACCTTTTGGACAAATATCTATAGATGGACCACTACTTTTTGGTGATAGTACAGGTGCTTTAGGGACAACTTCAGGTGGGGAAAAATTAGCTCTTTCGTGGAATAGTAAAGGAAAACGGGGAAAAGTAGGTATAGGTTCAAGCCGTACAGATGATGACTTGGACATTGCGGGGAGCTTTAGACTGCTAGCAGATTCAAATCCTATAAGAATAACATCTTCATGGACTGCATTTCCAGATAGAACTAAAAATCAAGCAGAAATCTGTAATGATACTTCCTATCATAAAGCCCTGATGATAGTTGGTAATCAATCTGCAGGACAAGGTAGAAAGGTTGCTATATGGGATAGATTGGATGTAAAAGGTTTGCTATATGTCAATGGGAGCATGGAGATATCAAAAATTCTCAATGTTACTGCAGGTACTGGAAACAACGGAATAATTTTTCCTGATGATCCGGGAGGAGGCTCAGGAGATAGAGCTTGGATTAAATACTATCCTATAAATGGTGAAGATTGTACCCTTGAAATAGGAACCTCAAATGACAGAGATGACAATATTGTATTCAATGCTTCTGGAGGAGTTGGAATTGGAACCAAAGAACCCATAAAACCCATAGAAAAATTTGATGTATGGGGTAAAGTTCGTATATTGGGAGAAAAAAATCCTTTGCGCTTTACGGATGAGTGGAGTTCCTTTACCTACAAATCGCCAAATAATTCTGAAATCAGCAATGACACCAAGGACAACAAATCATTAATAATTGCAGGAAATAGAACAGGCGGAAATGAGAGAAGAGTAAAGGTATATGATGACTTGGATGTTAACGGTACGTTAGAAATCGATAAAAATATACAAGTAAAGGGAGCAATAATACCAGGAATCGGAAATTGTGAGGTTAAGGGAATAATGTTTCCAAAGGATCATGGAGGAGGAAGTGGAGATGCTGCATGGATAAGATATTACTCTGATACACTCCGCGGTGGCGGTGGAAACATGACTCTTGAGATAGGAATAGCTAATGATTCTAACATAGAGACGAAATTGATTGAGGAATGGGTTTCAACCTGCCCATGGGGAATTAGAAACGGATGTGGATATTGGAATAGATACTATCGTACATTTGTAGGAAATGGTGGAGATAGATTGCGTTTACACGCTAGTGGAGGAGTTTTTGTTGATGGTAATTTTTATGTAACATCTTCAAGAGAATACAAAGAGAATATTACTAAACTTAGCAATACAAAAGCAAAAGAGGCAATTAATTCACTTGAGCCAGTTGAATTCAATTTTATTGGGGATCCACAAGTCACAATAGGCTTTATTGCAGAAGAAATATCCAATAGTCTGACTGCATATGACAAAAAAGCCATTGATCCAATGGAAATTATTACTGTATTGGTTGAGGAAGTAAAGTCTCAGGAGAATGAATTAAAAGCATTGAACAAAAAAATAGTATCACTGAAACGAAGAAAAAATTAAAATAAAAAACAAATTATACAGGAGGAATAGAAAATGAAAGAACAAATTGAGGCACGTATTAATGAGTTAAAACTGGAGTTTGAGGAAGGAAACAAAATGCTAGAAGAGCTTGATATGAAACGTGCAGGCTTAGGACAGACAATATTACGTATTAGTGGAGCTATACAAGCTTTAGAAGAACTAATGCCAAAAGAAAATGAGACTGAGAATACGTAGTACAAATACGAAGCCTTAACACAAATTTGAGAATACGGAGGATAGGCAAAATGTCAAATGAAACCAAGAGGATGAATTATTTCAATGGACTGTTACTAAAAGAAGAAGACCTGACTCTTGATCAAAATTATCATATACAGCATCAGCGTTTACATAATGGGTCCTTTCATGAATGGGGAGTTGTAGATGGGCTGGATGTAGAAGAGGTTCCAAACCTTCCACAGATAATAGTCAAGCAAGGACTTGCATTGAACAAAGTAATTGATACAAATACAAACATGATGATTGGTCAGGAAATTTGGATATGTGAAAACCATCCTGATAATCCAGTAGACTTAAAAAATTATACTACCGATGATAATATTTATATTTTTGTTAGATATAAGGAAGAGGAGTCTGATGTAGAAAGTAAAAAAGGTGGAGAAAGGAAAATACATAAGTGGGAACGTGCTGAAATAAAACATTCTAATAAAAAACCTGAAAATCCAAGAGAAGATGTTATAATTGCTTGTGTGAAATTAAAAAAAGATATTAATAATAAAGATGTAATAGATACAGAAAATATTAAGTACGATTACATAGTGGATAAAGACGGTCAAAAGGTTACAGTTCGAACTTATGCTGTTACTGATGGAAATTCTCAAGAATTTGGTCAAATCAGAATAGGAAACAAGGAAAGAATTAATTTACCTCATATTGACGGAAAAATTGAGAATAATAAGGACGGATTAGAGATTAATTCACCATTTACAAATTTTACAGGGAAAGTTACAAGTGATGGATTATTAACAACGGGAGAGGCTGTTGTAAATGGAACTTTAACGGTAAATACAAATAATAAAAGGGCATTACAAGTAAGTTCTGAAGGTAATGTGATGATTGGAACAAATGCTGCAGTATCGGGGACTCTTTCTGCATCAGGAGGAATGATTGTAACCGGAGGCAGTACTAACATTGAGACACCTACTGTTTCTTTTAAAGGAAATATGCTAACAATTAACAATAATGCTGATGTAATACAAGATAACAGTGGTGTAACTGTGTATAGAGGAAAAGATAATAATAATGTACTGAAGCCTCAAGCTATGCTTGTATGGGATGAAAAAGGTGGAGTCTGGAAAGCTGGTACAGAGTCAAAAGAAGGTGATGCACAGACTGGTTTGTATAATCTCTTATACGGCAGTGAATGGGAGACAATGCGAAACAAATCATTAGCTGATGAGTATCATAGACATAATGGAATATATGACCCTAAAAACAAATTTGTAGGTCTAAGTGTAAATGAGTCTGTAAACGTGGTAATTCCCAATTCTGTTATTGTATCAGAAAGCATCGTAGCTGGAAAGGGAATTGAAACTGCAAATAATGATGATGAACCTGCAGCGAAGTTGTTTTGGAATAGAACCCCAACTGAAAATGCTGCAGTTGGACAATGGCAAATAACTGATAATAAAGGTAATACATATGATGTAGCATATGGAGATACATGGAAAGAGTTATCTCAACAAAAGAATGCAGATCTGTACCATCACCATGCAGTAATGTGTGCCAAGGATGGAAATGTAACTTTAAATACAAATGAAGCTGGTAATATTGAGGTAAGTAATGATCTTACTGTTAAAAAGAACCTTATAGTAGACGGAAACATTGACGTAAAAGGTGTAGGTCTACAGAGCATAAAAATGGAGCAGGTAGTTTCAGAAAAGACCCTTATTGTTAATAAACCAGAGGAAGGTAAGGAACTGGCAGCAGAAGGCGGATTGGAAGTTTACCGTGGAGAGGGACTGGAAAATGCTAAGTTAATCTGGGATGAAGGAAGCAATAAGTGGAAGATAGGCACAGGAGATGTTCTTACAGAATTGCCTAGTGGCGATAAATGGGAAAGGGTTACTGGAGGAGGAATTGCAGATGGCTTGCATAATCATAGAAACCTTTATTCTGAAGATGGCGTGTCAGTAATTTCTGTTGATAAAAATAAGAATGTAAAAATAGATGGGAATATTTCCGCGAGCAATGGACTTTCGGTAGCAAGGGATGCTCAAATTAAGGGAGCGTTGACAGTAGATGGTTCAGTAATCCTTAATGGAAATATAACTGTAACTGGTAAGCAAACCATAATTGACAAAGAAATTGTAAAAGTAAATAACAGCTCTGTTTTAGTTAATCAGTATAAAAGCCAATCAACACCTATAGAAAATGAAGGTGGACTAGAAGTCTATCGCGGAGGTAACGTTCCAAATGCAAGATTTGTATGGAATGAGACAGAAAAGCTGTGGAAGATTGGTATAGGGGAGGAGCTTAAAACACTTCCCTGTGGCGAAGAATGGGATACTTTAACAGACAATTATTTGGCAGATGGAATGCATAAGCACAGCAGACTGTATGATACAAAGGGCAATTCTGCTCTTGACATCAATCAGAATGGCGATGTGAGTATAGATAATAATGCATATGTAAATGGTGCGCTTTTGGTAGATGGTTCATTGAAAGTAAATGGAAAACTTATTTATGATAACGTAACAGAACTTGTAAATAAGGAAAGCATTGTAACTAATGAATCTATTATAAGTCTAAATAATGGCACAAACACAATAGTAGACAAAGGCGGTATTGAAATTTTCCGTGGAGACAAACCAAAGGCGCGTTTTATATGGGATGAAAATTCAAAGGTATGGAAAGTTGGTATTGGAGAAAATCTAAGAGAAATTAATCCGGTACAGCTTTACAATGATAGAGGCGATACATTGGCACTGAGTGTCCGTACTTCTGGAAATGTGGATGTTGCACATGACTTGCTGGTAGGGCAGGATCTTACAATTATGGGATGTCTGGACGTGAGAGGACAGTTAACAAGAATTAATAGCTCAAACATTGAGATTTTAAGTAATACTGTTGTTCTTAACAGATTTGATGAAGGCACTTTGGCTGAACATTCTAAAGATAGTGGTATTACTGTTTTCCGTGGAAAGGAAAAGGATAGTCCTGCAAGTGCAGCTTTGGTTTGGAGCGAAAAGGATCTATGTTGGAAAATTGGATTAGTAGGTGATCAAAAGGCCTTTAAAGTACAGAGTGATGGAAGTGTTAACAGTCATAGCTATAAAGTACAAGATACTTTGATGATTAATAATGAGGGTATATTCTCCAATATTGGAACAGGATACGGTATAGGTATAGTATATGGTTCAGACCGTTGGAAAATTGGTTCTAAGTCAAATCCTGGATTATGTGTTACAGCAGATGGATCGGTAGGAATTGCGAATATTGATCCTAAAGAGAAACTTGATGTTATAGGCAATGCAAAGGTAAGTGGGTCAATTTCTATAGGAGATAAGATTACTGCAGCTGGGGACTTAACTATAAATGGTAACTCAATAATATCAAAAGACCTAAATGTAAATGGAAATTCTACTGTAACAGGAGATGTTAAAGCTGGAAGTATTATAGTCGGAAATGATATGACAATCACTAAAGCTGGAATTGAGATAAATAGGGATCCTAATAATATTAATGATAAGTCACCAGCTAAAATAATATGGGATGAAGAGTCAGTATGTTGGAAGTTTGGAGCGGGTAATGAATATCTTGAACTTTCAATTGAAGGAAAGGATACTTCACAATTACCAACTGAACTCTATTCAAAGGATAAAACAATGGTTGTTGTAAGTACAGACGATAAAGGAAAAGTAGTAATAGGAGCAGAAGACCTGGTTTCACAATTAGAAGTAAATGGTGATGTAAAAGTTGTAAATGCTATGGAAGCAAAATCAATTGTTTCAACAAGTGCAACTATTAATGGAAAAGTAAGTGCTGCAACATTTCAAACCCCAAGAAGTAATGGTGATAAAAATCCTGCAATACTACGCTGGGATGATGAACAAAAGTCGTGGCAAGTAGGAGTTGAAGGAGAGCAACTTAATAATATACTAACAAGCGACCATTTTCATGATAAATTAGTTGGTAAAAACACTAACATAACAATATTAGATGATGATAGTATTAAAGTAGGTGACAATGTTACTGTCAAAAAAGATGGAATAATTGAAACAGCAGGAAATATAATATTTGGTGAAACAATAAGTGGAAAAAATGCATCGTTAACAGATACATTAACTGTAAAAAATATAACTACAAGTGGAAATTTAGTATCCAAAGTTGGAACTACAACTTTAGGAACTACTACTATCAGTACGCTGACGGTAAATGGAGGACTTAGAGTAGCTCAGGGAGAAGGAATTCCAAAAGCACAAATAATGTGGGAAGAAGGTAAGTGGAAGGCTGGAATTGAAGGAACTATGACAGAAATATCCTTATTAGGTCACACACATCCTGAAATAACTGGAGTTACCAATAATATATCCAACGTACTTAAAATATCAAATAACAATATAGGGATTGGTGGAGAAGCTGATACTGCTAATAAATTATATGTATATGGTGATACAAAAATAAGTGGAAAGACAACTTTAGGAACTACTACTATCAGTACGCTGACTGTAAATGGAGGACTTAAAGTAGCTCAGGGAGAAGGAATTCCAAAAGCGCAAATAATGTGGGAGGAGGGTAAGTGGAAGGCTGGAATTGAAGGAACCATGACGGAAATATCCTTATTAGGTCATACGCATACTGAACTAACTGGAATTACAAATATATCCAATGCACTGAAAGTAGCAAATGGAAATATAGGAATTGGTGCAGATGCAGATACTACTAATAAATTATATGTATCTGGTGCCGCAAAAGTAAGTGGGAAGTTAACTGTTGACTGTGGAAATATTGGAACTGATCCTATGTTCTACGTTTTGGGAAGTGCAAAAATAAGTGACAAAATAAGTTCTACAATTGGTAGCTTTGATAGAGTTACTATAAATAAGGGTCTTAGGGTATCAAGGGGTAAAGATTCAAGTGGCAATGTGTTACCAAGTGCAATAATCAGATGGAATGAAGAGACTAGTTCTTGGCAGACTGGACTTGTAACTACAACAGCAGAGACAAGTGGAGATAATACTAAAACTGTGTATACTGATACGTATGGTGAATTTAAGGATATTTGCTATACAGACCATAGACACACAGCTTTAAAAAGCGCTACTGACCCTACAAAGGACGTTCTCAAAGTAACCTCTGTTGAAGAAATTGACAATATCGAGATCGGAACAGATTCTAAAAAAGCAAATTTAGATGTGTTTGGAAAAATAACTGTAAGCGATGGAATTGGTATAAAATCAGATGGTAACGTATGCACACTTAAAATCCAGTCTGATACAGAAAATAATACATATAAGCTTGTATTGGAGATTAATGACGGTACAAATAAAGTAAATAAAGAGATAGCTTTTGTATAATAGTATATTACAAGAAGTTTGTTCTTAAAACAGGAAAGAACAATATAAAAGTGCAAGCAACCAATAATAAACATGTATTGGTTGCTTGCACTTTTGTTGTATATAGTTGTATATAATATTAGTAGTATGGTTTAATTAAAAAACTATGTTGCCTTTTCAAAGATGATGTTTTACCCTGTGTAAACCTACAAAAGCAGGGTATATTATATGTTATAATTATATTTCGTATTTAAAGTATAAAACCTTTACTGGGGTGCTTTATGGATATTAAAGAAGTTGCTGAAATTGCTACTGCCGCAGGAGAAATACTATTGCGCAATGGAGCTGAAGCGTATAGGGTTGAAGAAACAATTAAAAAGATTTGCAATTCCTATGGATATGAGGGTGAATGCATATCCAATTCAACTGGCATTTTTATCTCTGTTATTACTCCTGATGGACAAATGGTTACATCAGTAAAGAGAATTAAGCAAAGAGATGTTGATCTTTATAGAATTGAGAGGATTAATTCTTTTTCAAGAGATTTGATTAATAATCCCTTATCCTATGAAGAAGCAAAAAATGTATTGAAGGAAATATATAATGCTCCCAATTTTTCACTTTTAGTGAGGCTGTTAGCTGCAAGTATGACAGCATTTGTCTATACGCTTTTTTTTAATGGAACTATATTAGATGCTATAGTTTCAGCCATAATTAGTATTGGGGTATACTTTGCCCTTGACAAACTATCAAAGGATGGAATGTTTCAATTTTTAGCATACTATCTTTCTGGACTTATAATTGGAGCAGTAAGTTTAGCTCTGCAATTACTTATACCAGAAATCAATAAGGACAATGTTATTACCGGAGCAATCATTGTACTTCTTCCTGGAGTAGCATTTACAAATGGCATTAAGGATATACTTTATGGTGATTATGTTTCTGGTTCAGCTAAATTGAGTGAGGCAATACTTATTATTGTTGCAATGGGAGTCGGGATTGCAACAGCACTTTCACTGTTATTGAAATGGATATAAAAGGTTGTAAATAATATTTTTTAGATAGAAAGGAGGTGCCGAGCCCATGTTGTTTCTGTCAAGGAAATGTACATTACCTTGATGTTCTTGTACGAAATGTTGGGCATGGGATAATAATGATATATAAAATAATATTAGCGTTTTTGGGGAGCATTTTTCCAGCAATACTTTTTAATATAGATAGGCGAAAAATAATATTGGCTGGATTATGTGGAGCTATTGGATGGGCTATATACCAATTTTTGTTTTATTTTACCCAGAGCCCAATAATAGCTTCATTTTTTGGAGCAATCGCAATAGGAGTTTATAGTGAGTCGTTAGCCAGAATAATTAAAACCCCTGCATTTGGTTTTTTAATACCCGGCATTTTTCCTCTTGTACCTGGTTTTAAAGCTTATACCACATTAAGACATATTGTAGAGAATAATTTATCTGCAGCTCTGGATAAAGGAATACTAACACTAGCTGTTGCAGGAAGCATTGGATTTGGTATAATGTTTTCAACAGCAATGTTCAAGCTGATTTTTAAAGGCAAGCGTGCAAAAAGAATATAATACTATATTAAAAACAATCTTATTAAATTATGGTATTAGCTAGTTAAAAATGATCGTATAAATAATTATTGGCTTTATGAAATTATTCCTGCAATAAACCAATAGATACGTAAGCACCGTTAAACTTTTTATCTAAGTAAGTTAGATTAAGAGGAGCTAAGAATATTAAAAAATGAAGAACAGGGATTCTTTCGAATCCCTGCCCATAATAGCTATGATTTAACAAATTTAATTTAAGAAACAATTTTGGAACATATAATCCTCTAACAATAGTTTCCAATTACTGCCCTAATTAACTGTGGCCACCCATTTGGGGCGAAAACAGTCCCTCGGACATTAACTGGACACAAGAAGTTATCCATTACGGGTATGCGAGAAAAATAGTTTGAATTAATCAAAGTTATCATCTCCCAAAACTCGATATTTTAAATCCTTGCCTGCGTCCTATAATGTCAAAATTCATCCCATTTCTAGGATATCCATAACATCACATAGTTTTGCAAAACTATAATCTTTGAGAAATAGAGTTGTCCAATGGAACCATCCCCCCAACTATTTTCATTAAACCTTAGCTATTGGACACATTTCTGTATCCAGTAAATATTATGGTCATATTTCAAATTAAATATACATGAAATAAAATTTTTAAATAAATTTTTTTGTTACAAATTAGTCATCAACTTTTGCGTTGTTTTTATTATTAAATTGTGAGTTTGTTTTGCCCTTAGTAATATTTTTTTCAGACTTATTTTGAGAATTGGACTTTGATGAAATCTTGTGCTCTTTACTTCCTTTAGCCATAAAAATTAACTCCTTTCTTAGTATATCCATGCCTATACTTTCATAGTAATATTGTAATAATATAGAATGACATGGAACTCGACACTTGAAATTATAAAAAATTAAACTCCGTAACCTTATAATTTGCTTATTAATTAATTTTATACAGCCAATATGGTTACTATTAATTCATGCAATTATTTCTTGCCAACTTTCGAATGAAAAGTCAAATTATGCCCAAGTTTACTAGCTTGTTGTTCAGTAAATTAACTTATCTTATAAAATTATTTGACTTTTCATTTGATATTGCTACCACACTTGATATTACAAGCCATTAAGCAGTATATTCAACTACGATGTTTGAGTTACATAGTTTTAAATAATATGTGTTCATAATTAGTAAGTTGAGATAATAATCGATGTAGCCGAATAGTTACTCAATATGTAATTAGTTTGAAAATCCAGATGATTTCACTTGACTAACTCCTGTTGCAGGATATAGTATTATGTAATAATTTGAAATTCTAAAGAATATAGGCATTTAATTTGATGTTACATAGGTATTCTTAGTAAACATATTTAGAGCTATAAATGCAAATAATTTATATACCAATTTTTTAAGCGTTAAAAGTGTTCCTATTTTTATAGTGTTAACTGATATAAATTATATTGCTAGTAATTTATAATAAAATTTTAAGATAGATTTATGCTCAAAATTGAAAGCTGAGGTAGAGACTTACCAATAGAAGGTTGAGTTATAAATTTGTAAATAATGATTTTCAAAATTTATTTATTTAGAGAAAGTAGGGTTAAGTTTGACTAATGTGTTGATACGATTTTTTATTAAGGACTATGAAAAAATTGATAATCCAAATGTAAGAGAGAATTATGGTAAATTTGCAAGCGTTATAGGAATTGCATCTAATTTATTGCTTTTTATAATTAAGATAACAGCCGGATTGCTTTTCAGCAGCATATCAATTATAGCAGATGCTGTAAACAATCTTTCTGATTCAGCTTCATCTGTAATAACGCTAGTTGGTTTTAAAATTTCCGGAAAACCCGCAGATGAAAAACACCCATATGGACATGCACGAATGGAGTATATTTCCGGATTGATTGTATCCTTCATTATCATATTTTTGGGCCTACAGCTAATCGTAAGCTCTGTTGGTAAAATTAAAGATCCGCAAACAGCGGAATTCAGTATGCTATCAGTAGCAATACTCATTATTGCTATTCTAATAAAACTTTGGCAGTGTATTTTCTATCGTAATATGGGCAAAAAAATTAATTCTATGACGTTGGTAGCAACCTCAATTGACAGTAGAAATGATATTCTTGCAACATCAGCTGTTTTAGCAGCAGCAATAATAACACGTCTTACGGGCTTCAATCTAGATGGTTACATGGGGGCTCTAGTGGCTATTTTAATCATAATAAGTGGTATAAAGTTGGTTTCAGATACCATAAGCCCATTGTTGGGTATGGCGCCAACAAAAGAGCAGGTGGATAGAATATACAAAAAAGTTTTAAGCTATGAAAATATTATTGGATTGCACGATTTGACGGTACATAGTTATGGTGCATACAAATGCTTTGCTTCTGTACATTGTGAAGTATCAGCCGAGCAGGATATTATGGTTAGTCACGATATTATTGACAATATTGAAAGGGATTTTTTAAAAGATGAAGGTATACACATGGTAATTCATCTTGATCCCATTGTAACAAATGATGCAAAAACTAATGAACTTAAGGACTTGGTTAAAGGAATTATTTTAGAAATATCACCTGAAATTAGTATGCATGACTTTAGGGTAGTTTGGGGAATAAGTCACTCAAATTTAATTTTTGACATTGTAGCTCCGTATAATACAAGACTAGATGATGAAGATTTAAAGAAGCTGCTTTCAGATAAAATACAGGATATAGATGAGAAATATCGCTCCATAATTACAGTCGACCACAATTACGTGCCAGGCAGTAATGATGATAAAGGAGTAAATTCCTAAAAAAGCTTAGAAAAAATCAGTATATTGTTTGAAAAAAATATGCTCTGCGCTATATATTGTATAGCTTTTTTAGAAAGAAAAAATTTCTATTGACAAATTTAAAAAAAACTATTGCAAATTTTGTCGAAATGGTGTATAGTATAAATAGTTAATAAAAGTAGTATTTGTAAAATAAAAAATAATATATGAAAAGGTAAACTTACTGAAAAGTAAGGACACAAAGCCATGAGTCTAAAGTGTGAATGCACCATGATTGTCAGGTTGCCGAAATTTGAAACGTATATACGTTTTATTTAGCTGTGGCAACTTTGTGTCACAGCTTTTATTATTTTAGTTTATCCTTTCAAAAAAGTTCTTTACATAAATTTAACTAAAACTACATAGAAGACTTAGTACTAACGGCGTATAGTAAGTTTATAGTTATTTATTAGTGTGGTTGGAGGTGGATTTAGGTGAACAAGCTTACAAGACTAATTGATAAGGATGTTTTACTGAAAAATGTTAATTTGGGTAATTTCGTAAAAATAAAGAGTAATTCTGTTTTGGAGGAAGTTGAAATTGGAGACTTTTCTCAAGCAGCACAATATAGCAATATATATAATACAAGTATTGGTAAACACTGTTCAATTTCACCCTTTGTCAATATAAATCCTGGTGATGAGCGTGTGGAGATTGGACATGATGTAAAAATAGGTTTAAATGTTCTAATCATGTCAGGAGTAAAAATTGGAAATGGCGCAATCATACAATCCGGAAGTATTGTTACAGAGGATGTTGAAAGCTATAGCATTGTAAGTGGAGAACCTGCTAGAAAAGTAAAAATGAGGTTTTCTGATGAAATGATTGCTGAGATAGAAAAATTGAAATGGTGGGATTGGGACTGCAGCAAAATAATGTCAATGTTTAATACCTTTAGGAGTTTTGATGAATTTGTAGGTAAATATTCACATTCAGAATTCAAAAATGAAAATGAAAAGGTAGTTTGTTTGCAATAGAAACACAGTAATAATTAATTAAGCAATAATCTAATTCTAATAAAAAAACTTTCCTAAATTCTATGTTATGTGTAAAAACAATAAAAGCATTTGCTGAAAAGCTAATGCTTTTATTGTTTTTTCTATTTATAAATGACTCGATTTTCTATTATAAAAGTCAATTGGTACGGGAGATTTATCTACAGAAAGCTGGAAAAGTAAGAAATCAAACTAATTCAATAAAACATCTTATTGAAAAAATAGCACAAAGTGTATATAATGTGGTTACAGCCATATTGTGATATATTTTGACAAGGTATTTACATCTGTTCTTCAACAGACTAGTTATTATTAAATTTTTATTTTTGCTAATTATTTATTCACATATTTTAAGACTCATTGTACAGCTATCAATTTTTATATCGCTGGTCTGATATATTATTATTTTTATGTAATAGTTAAACATATTATCTATCTTTTGAAATACTTTATTTAACTTTATTAGGTGAAGTGAGAAGATAATGTGTTATTTTTTTAATGAAAGGAGGAATTATAACGCCTAGATTCAAAATGAAATTTTTCGACTGTAGAAAAATTTAATTACATCAGCGGCGTATAAGCGAGGCGTTACAAGCCACTTATAGAAGTGGGGGACATTTTCTTGCCTCGTTAAATAAACAAATTAAGAACCAAGCTGTTATAAAGTAGAGATTGTATAATTCGAGCTAAAACATGCTGAGGTTTTTGGTTAAACTTAAGCAATTAATGCTATTAATTGATGTTTTGAAAAACAGATTAAGTAATGTTCCTTGAATAATAAAAATAAAGAGGAGTGTGCTAAATGAGTATAATAAGCAAAGGCAAAATGAAAAAGACTATAAGCTGGCTTTTAAGCGGTGCTATTGCGTTATCATTGTTGGTTTCACCTATAGCAAATGTATCCGCAGAAAGTTTACAAGTCGGTAATTATCAGTTTGATAACAGAATTAGATTGAATTCTATTGGATTTTTACCAGATCAAGTAAAGAAAGCAACAATTGCATCAAATTTTTCTGAATTTAAACTTGTAAAAGATAACGGTGAAGTAGTGTTTACAGGAAAGCCAACATCAATGAACAATTCTGATACCAATGAACAGGTATACATAGCAGATTTCTCATCGGTTACACAGGAGGGCTCTTATATACTAATTGTTCCAGGTGTAGGGAAAAGTACTACTTTTAAAATTGCAAAGGATATATATTTAGAGCCTTATAAGGCATCCATGCTTGCTATGTACTTGGCACGCTGTGGCTCATCAGTATCTGTAAATTATAATGGAAAAACATTTTCTCATGGCGCATGTCATACAAACGACGCCTATTTAGATGCTATAACAGGACAACATACAAAGGCAGACGGAACAAAAGGTTGGCATGATGCTGGGGATTATAACAAATATGTAGTTAATGCAGGAATTACTGTAGGTTCTATGCTTTTTGCATGGGAGCAGTTTGGTGACATTATTAAAGATATTAAACTTACAATGCCAGAGAATAACAATTCAATGCCGGATTTCTTAGATGAAATAAAGTATGAAATAGACTGGCTATTTACTATGCAGTACCCAGATGGCAGTGGTAAGGTAAGTCATAAGTTAACAACTAAAGGTTTCGGTGGTTTTATTCTACCAGAGCAAGAATCAGCTGAAAGATTTTTCACACCATGGGGAAGTGCTGCAACAGCAGATTTTGTAGCTATGATGGCAATGGCATCAAGAGCATTTAAACCATATGATGCACAGTATGCAGATAAGTGTCTAAAAGCAGCAAAAGTTAGTTATGAATTTTTGAAAGCAAATCCTAATAATACAAAACCTGAACAAAGTGCTTACGGCACTGGAGGATATGATTCAAATGACTCCGACGATAGACTTTGGGCAGCTGCAGAAATGTGGGAAACTACAGGTGATAGTAGTTATTTGAATGACTTTGAATCAAGGGCAAATTCATTCTCTCCAAAAATTGATGCGGATTTCGACTGGGCAAATGTTAATAACTTAGGAATGTTTACATATCTACTTTCAACAAGAACAGGCAAGAATGAATCAATTTATAATTCTATAAAGAACTCGCTTACATCTTGTGCATATACTATATCAAAAACAGCTAGTAACCATGGATATGGCAGAACTCTTGGAACTACCTACTATTGGGGCTGTAACGGTACAGTAGCTAGACAGACTATGATTTTGCAAATTGCAAATAAATTATCCCCTAATAAAGACTATATCAATGCTTCCCTTGATGCGCTAGGACATCTATTTGGAAGAAACTATTTTAACCGTTCTTTTGTAACAGGTGTAGGTATCAATCCACCTAAAAATCCACATCACAGACCTTCTGGTGGAGACTCTGTATCTGAACCATGGCCAGGTTATCTAATTGGTGGCGGTTGGCCGAATGCAACAAGTTGGGTAGATAATCAGGATAGCTATGAAACAAATGAAATTGCTATTAACTGGAATGGAGCACTTATATATGCATTGGCAGGTTTTATAAATGGCATTCCAACAACACAGCAGCTATACGGTGATGTTAATGGTGACAATACAGTTGATGCAATCGACTTTGCAGTAATTAAGCAGTACCTCATGGGACAGATTAGTACTTTCCCTGGAAAAGACGGAATGAAGCTGGCTGACGTAAACAATGATAACAGTGTTGATGCACTTGATTTTGCAGTTGTCAAAAAATATTTGTTGGGTCAAGTAACAAAGCTTCCAGTTTAAGTTTTTGCAAAGTATGTAAAAAATGCCATTAAAATATTAAAGACTGTTTTAATGGCATTTTTATTATTAAACAATATTGTGCTTTTTTTTGACTTAACCAGCCTTTTGTCGACTCGATAAGTCTTTTGATGATATTGAAAGCTATTCAATGACCTGATAGTCTTTTAATGACTTAATTCACCTTTGCTCTTATTATTATACTCTGGATTGGATGGATTTTGAGTTATTGCTTGCTCTGCCTTATTTTGAGAATTTGGTTTTGAGGTTGTCTTGTTCTTTTTTCCTTTATTCATTGATATTAACTCCTTTCATAAAAGTCAATTAATATTGGTTGATGCCTATAAAATAAAGCATATTTCAACAAAAAACTGCCTTGACATGTAAATGGTAATTTATATATAATTACTCAAAATTTACAGTTAATCTACTAACTATAGACTTGTAATATCAAGTGTTGTAGCCATTATCACAGTCATCGAAGTACATTTTGAATCTAGGCGATATAATAACTATGATTTCTAAATTAAAAGATTTTATTCAAGTTAAATATGTTATAAATTTAACGCAATACAATATATTGACTTAGTACAATAATAATTTTGTTTTTAGGTGATATATTAACGGATTTTTTGGTGAACTATATGCTTTTTGATAAAATAAGAGGGTGTTAAAATAATAAAAATGTGATACAATGATAATATAGACAGGATATTTTGACTAAACATGTCAAAAAAGATAGAACTTTTTTATAATGATAGTAATTTGAAATCGCTTAAATATGTTACTTAACCCTTATGTGGAGGGAATTACACAATGAAAAATCACAAACACAAAAATAGGGATAGCCATTTTATTACATATGCTCTTCTTATTATTCTTGCTTTTTGTGCATTAATTAGTGACTTAGTAATACAACAGCTAAATATGAATTTTTACTTAACACTAAGCAGTATTTTTATTTTTGTTATAATTGGTTTAGCAAGAAGTAATATTAGTCTAGTGTTAATAACAATAGTAAATTGTATATTATTTGCCATAAATGGTTTTAATATAATAACTCTTATCAATACAATAGAGATATATTATGTATGGGTTTTATATAAAAACAATAGAAAAAATATATTATTAGAGGTTATAGCTTTTGGGATATGCCTTTATTTGCCTGTCATTTTTGCAACCAGCTACAATAATGACAGTATTAGTGTAGAGTCTATATTCAGTATTGCTATGATATTACTGAATAGAGTATTTAATGCGTTAATTAGTAAAATGATTTTAGATTATATGCCATTAGAAAAAGTAATAAAATTTACATATGATCGTCCAAAAGCCTTCTCTCTATCGAGTTTGGTTGTTCAAGTGAGTATCGCTAGTGTTGTAGTACCAATTCTTTTGCTTTCTATAGCAACTAATTCAAGTAACCAAGAGCAAATTACAGAAACTGCTGTAAATGATTTAAAAAGTGCTTCAGAATATATAAACGATAGGCTCAGTACGTGGAGTGAACAGGAAATAAGAGATTTAAAATTGTTAAAACCTATTCAGGTTTATGACTTGATTGAAACGGTGAAAATTTATGTTTCAAGAGCAGACAACTCTGTTAATTTTCATTTAATAGACTTAGGTAATAAAATAATATCTAGTCAAAACACTGCGGAATACATGAAAGATGGATTGGAATGGATAAAAGAGGGCAGCCTTATAGAAATTGAACCTAATATTTATAAATGGGTAGCCCCCAGAGATGATAGATTTATTGTAAAAGAGTATACAAGAGACAAAGCTTTTTTATATGTAACTTCAATAGATAAATTTAAAGTAATTGTTTCTGTATCAGAAACAGCATATGGTGATAAATCAATAAATTTCTACCTAAATTTATTGAAATTAATATTGCCAATATCTTTATTCGTGGGTGTTTTCTTCATAATTATGAAAAGATTTATGCTAAATTCTATTTTCGAGCTTATAAGCATAACTAGTGGGTTGCCTCAAAAGCTGAAAAACAATGAAACAGTTGAGTTTGCAAATAGCAATATATATGAAATTGATTCACTGACTACTAATTTCAGGTCAATGGTAGATAACCTGAGCAGTATGATAAAAAATGTTGAAGCTACTAATAAAAAGCTTCAGGAATCTGAACGTTTGCTATTTGATCAAGCGCATTTTGACTCTTTAACAGGATTGCCCAATAGACCTTATTTTATTAAAAAAGTAGAGAGTGACATAACAAATTTTTATGTAGATGAACAATTTGCTAATAAACAAGGAATAGCCTTCTTTTTTATTGATTTAGATAAATTTAAAGCGGTTAATGATACTTATGGACATTCTGCAGGAGACAGGCTTTTAAAACAAGTGGCTTATAATATGGATAGTGTGCTTAAGGACTATGATAGTACCAGTTCTTTTATTGCTCGAATAGGTGGAGATGAGTTTGTCATTGAATTTATTTATGACAATAAGGATGATATAACAATTCTGGCTAAGGCATTAATTAATGCCATAAACAAGCCTAAACAAATAGATAATATTGTATTGACACCTGGTATTAGTATAGGCATATGTGTATTTCCTGATGATGGAGAAGATATTGATAGTATTTTCTTAAAGTCTGATTCGTCAATGTATAAGGCTAAAAACTCAGGTGGTAATAGATTTTTCTTTTATTCTAAACTTTAAATCATTAAGGAGTTGTGGCATTATGAAAAAGAATAAGGCTATAATATTATCCGTTGTAATTGCTTGTTTTGCTCTTACTAGTTGCAGTACTACTGAAAATAATATAGATGTTGACAAAATTATTATGCCAAGTGAAGCTAGTGCAAGTATAGGAGTTGTTGAGAATAAGGAAAGTAATGAAAATAATAAAGAGGAAGTTTTTGATTTTGTAGTATGGAATAACGCAGCTGGTAATCAATATATAGAGAATGTGGTTAGTGAGAAATATCCAAAGGCTAATTTAAAAATAGTTAATTATGATGCATCAGATTCCGAAAAAGTAATTAGGGCATTAGCAGCAAATGAACCAATTGACTTAATAATATATCTCAGAGAGGGTTTTGGTAATTTTAATTCTATTGAGGGATTTGATGATTTATTGCAATCAGAGTATGATTTTAACAGTATAAAGTCAATTTTTAATGAGCGTGAATTGGAACATTGCAAATCTTTCGATGATAGTAAGCTTTTAGCATTACCTTTTCCTGAATTTCCTGTGGTAACGTATTATCGAGCTGATATATTAGAGAAGTATGGGTTCCCTACCGATCCTGAGGAACTGGGGGAATATATGTCAACTTTAGAAGGTTGGATGAGAATAGCTAAGGAACTTCAAAAACATGGTATATATGCTATTCAATGGAATGAGGAACTTTTTCAGCGAGCGTTGAGAAGCTATGCATTTTATGATGACAGTATGAATTTAATTGTTAATAATGAAAAAGTTAGAGAATCTCTAAAGCTTACTATTCAAGTGCATAAACAGGGGTTGGCAAGTAAAGTTAATGTTTGGGGGCCAGATGGTCAAAAAGTTTTAAAAGATAATAAGATTGCTATGATGTATATAAATAAATGGGGCGAACCGCATTTGAAGGGAATTGTGCCAGAACAAGCTGGAAAATGGAGAGCAACTAGATTACCTTTAAATATTTATGGACATCAAAGTTCTTACTATGCATCAATAGCGTCTACAAGTAAGCATAAAAAAGAGGCTTGGGATATACTGAAAATGTATATGATAAATGATTATAAAAGTATAACTTCACAAATGAACAAAAAAAGTGAATATTTTGGAGGTCAAAAATCAATGCTGTTGTATGATGAACTTATTAATAAAATTCCACTTCGTTATCCGACTATGTTGGATGACAGGGATTTTTCAATATTTATGGATACATTATATAACAATATGGATAACAAAGGTCCTGATGAGATTTTTAATTTAGCTGTATCAAAAATTAATGAATCAACATACCATGAACATAAAGTATTAACAGAATATCTCAAAGAAAACAGAAAAACAAAAAAATGAATCAAGTCTTCTTAAAAAATAACCTCAGCTTCGCTGAGGTTATTTTTAAGTAGAAATTTGTTGCGTTATTTTAATTGTTTTATGAAAAAAGTGGGGATTTGTGGTTAGTATTGGATTGTTTTGTATATATT
>JAEZIB010000005.1 GCA_023416275.1 Bacillota bacterium
GAAGTATTTTCAGATATAACAATTGCCTCAGCCACTCTTGACAGAATTCTACACCATTGTCAAGTTGTAAGTAGTTATCGTCTAAAGGAACGAAAGGAGATGATGATAGGAACCACAAGAGTAAATACATTATTTGAGACTAAGGAATAATTTTATGCCATAAAACAGCAAAATTTTAACGCTAAAAAAATACAAAATCGAAACGTCATTGACATCTTCGCTCTCATAGCCAGAGTCTGCAATTACGTTTTCATAATGCCTGCCTAAGTTTGATTCCATATTTTTTAGGAATGGGATTAGTGTAGCAATATCATTCCTGTCCTGAAAGATTCCAACGCCAGTAACATACTCGCTTTCAACACCTATCTGCACATTGTAGGCAGGTTTTAGCTGGGCGTTACGCATGTGGTCATCTTTCATATGCATAAATGTTGCATCAGTATCTGTTTTTGAATAACTGTTTCTTCCTTTGAATAACAGGTTATGATTATTGTATTTTTCCTGACGTTCTTTAAACTCCTCAATCTGCTCTGTGAATTTCTGTAATTGAGTTTTTCGTTTTCCGATTCCATGAACGAATTCTATTTTATCTTCTTTTTGCTTGTCCTTTAAATATTCAAGAACTTGCTTTAAATCCACTAATATACTTTCTTTTGATATTGAAAAGTTAGTTAAATATGATCTGTTTATATCCTCAAAGCAAGCCGTGATTTTCTCAAACATTTTTGCTTCATTCTTATTAACTACCTTCCTCCATACGAAGGTATAACGGTTTGCATTAGCTTCAATTTTAGTTCCGTCTACAAAAAGGTTTTCAAATTTGACTTCTTCAATAGTATGAAGATACTGTACCATTTGATAGAATATGTCTTCTATTGCAGTTGGTAGGTAATCCTTACGGAATCTTGCTATAGTTGAGTGATCCGGTTTGGATTTACCTTGAAGCAGCCACATAAAGTTAATATCCCTTTTGCACGCAGTCTCAATATTTCTGCTGGAATAGATATTATTCGAATATGCATATGTCAATACCTTAAACATGGTCTTTGGGTCAACTGCCGGTTTTCTTCCTGTGGAAGAGTAAGCCTTATACAACTTTGTGTAATTCAATTCCTCCAATATGTGGCTTAGCAGTCTGACAGAATCATCTTCAGGTATTAACACTTCGAAATCTAATGGTAAAACTAATTGATAGTATCCGTTAAATTCGGTATAATTCTTATGTTGGATTAATTTTTTATTCATCAATTAAATTATACAACACTTGCGGGCCCTTCGGGACCCGCATTTTACTATTTTAAGGCAAAAATGGAGCTGCTACAAAACTAACTTATACAGTTAGTTTTGCAACAGCCCCTTTTATAGGGTAATATATGCGTTTCATCGCTTTACAACTATATTTCTTTTTTTTGGGGAAAACTCCTTTACAAGTGCACCAAAACACATACCCATCATTGCATAGAACAAGTAGTTTCTTATTGTCCTATCAGAACTACTGATAAAAACAAGAGCAAAACATACATTAATGAACCAATAAATAACGCCTTGCATTCTAATTCTAGTTGTAAAAGCTTGTTTGTATGTATAAAAACCCACCCCAATGAAGATAAGACAAGTCAATATATAAAAAACTGTTTCTTTAAACATTTTGTCCTCCCTTATATAACACAAAATATAATTATAACCATTTATTACTAATAGCCTGTCTGAAAACTATCTGAGTATTTAAGTTGCCCACTTTTGTCATAAACAGTTTATTTGTAAATTCGGTGTCAGTTTTAATTGTAAATGAGTAAAAACATTTAACTTTTTTCTTCATAATAAGTTTTTTACTATTCCTAAGGATAATAGAACAAATCCAAGTAATATAAAAAAATAGTTTTCTTTTTTATAGCTATCCGTATTAAAAATCGACCTAATCAATACCATTTTAACCACATTGCCCCATATGCCTATAATAACAATAATGCATCCCCAACTAACAAATAAATTCCCAAAAAAACTATTTATATATGGTGCTACATAATGTAAATACATATAAGCAAATATTATTACGAGAATTGTATTAATAGCCTCTTTACTAACTAATTTTTTCAAAAATATTCCCCCTCTCTAATTTACAAATGCACCTAAAGGCTTATTACTTTTAGCATCCATAATTGCTTGATATGTTCCATAAATAGGAATCAAACCTGTCAGCCATGAATAATCAGGATTTTGTCCATTATAAACATCTTGTGCCCCTGTTGCCAAATCATCTATCCCAGGCTTTACATCTCCCCAAAATTGGTTCCAACCTGCCTTTGCAGAAGCCCACAGGCCCTCAATAGCTTTTTCACCTTTTACGACCTTGGCTACTTTGGCAACGGTAACAACATCTGAAACACCACTTATTGCAACTTTTGTCCAAGCCCACGCCTTGTCGTTTTTATGAGCATTATCAATAGATGCTAATCCTGAAATAGACGTTATTTTTGTCGTTTTTCCACTTTCTATAAAACCAAGGCCGTCATTTAAGTATGCATCCTCTGAATACCAGTTAAATCCTTTACCGTCACTTGTTTCGTACACAGAAATATTTAAGTTTGTAAAAGTATGCTTCTTAAGTGTATATGATATTTCTGTATATGAATCCCCAATTAAATACCAAGTACCGTCATAATCCACAATTCTATAATTCTCTATAGCAACATTTCCTCTTGTTCCCCAAACAACTTCATTAGTATCAACATTTATACAAACCTGTCCATTGCTTTGTAAATACGTTCCCGTAAATGTAGTTACCACATCTTTATGTCCTGTAGGATCAAAATAATTAACACCATCATTATGACAATACGTATACAAATTCAAACTCAACGGGTCAGCATCTTTACCCCAATAGCTATCCTCTGTTATAAACCTTCCAATCGTTGGATCATAATATCTAGCCCTTAAATAAATAGTCCCTGTTTCCTTGTCAAAGTACTCTCCACAATACCTAAATACATTAGTATCATTTGCATCTGGATTTTTTTCATTTCCAAAGGCATCATAATCATACCTTTTGTTTAATATTCCATTCGCTCCAGTTAATTGTACCACATCTCCGTGACCGTTGAACAGGTAGTATTGTTTTGTGCCTGTTGCATTTTCAGCGTATAGCAGGTTAATTCCTCTTATATATTTGTTTGTTACATTTCCTGAAGCGTTTGTTTCCAGTGCAATTTGGTCTCCGTCCCAAACGTGGTTGGTTTTTACTCCGTTAACTGTTTTTGAGGTGCGGAGTCCATCTGCGTTGTAGGTGTATTCTGCTGTCGTGCTGCCAGTTTCTGTTTTAATTAATTGGTTAAAGCCATTGT
>JAEZIB010000025.1 GCA_023416275.1 Bacillota bacterium
TAAGTAACATTGAAAATAGCAAAATAATAAAAAATAGAGCAGGAATAAAAAAGGTTAATCAAGATAAGACATTTGGCAGTTGGCTTTGTGCAAGCAAAACAGAGGTTGAAAAGTGCAAAACACTAAAAACAGAAAATAAAGCATCTAATAATGTAAAAACAGAAAAAACAAAACATATCCTGCAAAAGGTTGACCAAACTAAATTTCAAAAAGGGAATTTCAAAATTCCAAATACTCCAAATACTCATAGTGTAAATAAGCAAAATATTATTAAGCATGATCAACTTAAAGAAATTGGAAGCGTTAATGATAAAGACAGAAATGAGAAAAATAAAACAATAAATATGCCATTGCTGACTGTGGTCCTCCTTCAGGTGTTATTAATAGCAAGTTTTGTCCTAATTATAAATAGTAAATTTGTTATACTCTCAGATAACCCTAAAACTACAATCATTATACTCATGTTAATATTCTTGGCTATTGATGTTCTGATAATTAGAATTCTTAATGAAAAAAATAATAAAGATGCTGGGCTGCCATTATTAAAAAAAGAAATAGTGGATGAAGATAGCTATAAGCCACTGCACATTATATCTAGTATTATGAAGAATAAGTCATTACTTGATAGCGAAGAGACTCTGAACAATAAATCAGAAGAACTGCAAAATGATGTTGTTGAGAAATTTAGCGGTGAAACTGTAATAATTAAAAAACCTAAATTATCTGATAATCCATATTTAAAAGCTAAAGAAGGAGATGAGGTAATACAAATAAGTAAAAATAGCCTTCTCATTGGAAGAATGGAAAATTTTGTGGATTATATTATAAACAGTAACGCTATAGGTAAAATTCATGCTGAGATATTACGGGAGGGAGATAACTTTTATGTTATGGATTGTAATTCAAAAAATGGGACATTTCTTAATGACAATAGGATACTACCTAACACAAAAAATAGCATAAAAAATAATGATACACTGAGTTTTGCAAATAGCGAATATGTATTTTTCAATTGTATGAAAGGCTAAATCGGAGTTTTTTGACAATGTCGGTGGAGGTTGTTATGGTAAACTATATTATTCTAATTTGTTTGCTTATTTTCTCGATAATAAGTGATATAAAGTATTCAAAAATACTGAACATTTGTGTAATACCTGCGGCTATTTCCGGACTGTTCATAAATGCTTTTGAGCATGGAGCTCAGGGCTTTAAATCAAGTATATTAGGTGCGATTGTTCCAATAGTGTTCTTGGGGATTTTATTTTATTTAGAACTAATAGGAGCAGGAGATATAAAGCTATTTAGCGCCATCGGGGCACTTTTAGGATGTAAATTTATTTTATATGGTATGGCGTATTCATTTGTTTTCGCAGGGATTATATCTTCATTAAGATTAATGCGAAATAAAAAGGTTCAAGCAGGGAGTACAGCATTGATTAGGTCTATTGAAAGCACATTTTACCATTTTTACTTAAATATAAAAATGTGCTGCCTTACTTCTTCTTTATATTTTCAGAGTAGTGGCAAAAAGCATTTTATAAGGCTTTCACCCTATATTGCCATGGGGACTTGCCTTCAAGTTATTCTCTCTTTTTTATGAAGCAATTAAGTGAAAATCAATTAATGTGCTATATGTGCTATACTCAAATCTTTTCCTTCTGTTTCGAAAAGACACGATAGTATTTTCCGAGTTGTAGTTTTATTAAATTATTTTAGTAACTGTCACAATGTTTATTAAAAAACTCACCTTTCTCAGTTTGTAATTTAGGTGCTCATACTTATAAATGGAAAGTTTAATTGTAAGTAAAGTAAGTTAAATTTATATAAAAAATTTGTTATAGCTATTCTTTTGAAGGATAAAAAGATGTATAATATAGAAGATACAACCTACTTCGAGTATTGACTAGAGAGGGGCTAATAATGCCAAAAATTGTTGAATATTCTTATGGGAAGCTTTTTAAATATACAATGAAAGCTATTAATCCTATAAAAAAAGCAGTTATGACAACTGAGTGCTTTGTGCACAAAGCTATAAATATACAGGCGTTATTGATACTAAAGAATGATAAAAAGACAGAACAGTATGAGCTTTTTTTAGATTATATTACTGATTTGAATTTAGGAGTTGTATGGGCCGATCAAGATTTTAAAAGCTCAGGACATTTTTATAATCCCGTTAAAGATCGTGGACTTTACGGAAACACAAATGCACTTACACTTGCCAAGAATTATTATGCTTTTGCTATTAGCTTTTGGAATTCTCGTGACATTAAAAAGTCAATGTTCTTTTTGGGGGCTGCAGCTCATTTGGTACAGGATATGACTGTACCGCAGCATGCTAACATTAAACTTCTAAAAGAACACCATAAATTTGAAAAATTTGTAAGAGACACATTTTATGATTCTCCTGATTATCTTGTATCTGACAAGGGATGCTACCTAAGGAGTATTGAGGACTTCATAACTCATAATTCAGTATGTGCTATTAAGGTAAATAAGATATTGTGTCGTGTTGAAGACGAAAATGAGAGGTTTTCAGCGCTAAGCAAATATACTATTCCTTTAGCTCAGAGAACTACAGCTGGTTTGTTTATGATGTTTTATAAGGATGCACAGGTAAATAAAAATAAGATTTACAGTCAAAGCGGCATTTAATATTTAAGAGATATTTTCAACATATGAGAGGTTATCTAGATAGAATTGTTTTTCTATTTTGGGTAACTTCTTTTTTATGGGATCCAGAGGAAATAATGAATTTTCTTAATGGAAAGTCAACTCCTGTTGGCTTTGAGTTTCTCTCATTGCTAGGCTTAAAAATTATGTATTAAGTAATGCTAACAAATCTAGCTAGACTAACCAAATCAGCATGTATGTCAAAAGAATTTAAAATGATTAAGAACGGAGGAAATTAGTGATTGAAATATATCTAAATAGTGATTAACTGCTATTGCCTGAGTGATTAAAAAAATCATACAATCAAATTGGATGTATGATAGTTTATGGTGATTTTTCACAAGGTCACAACTTTAACACTTTTTTAGAGAGGAGAGAAGATAGTATGAAGGAATTAAGATGCAGCAGTAAAAGGGATTTGTACCTCCACAAGGTAAGTCTGATTTTGGTTATTGCAATATTCATATCTTTAATTAATGTGCCGTATGTATTTGCAGCATCTGGCTATGAGGTAAATTATACAGAGCTGGCTGACTGGGGAACAGGATTTGTTGGTTCAATAGAAATTGTAAATAATGGGGACAAGGAAATTGATCAGTGGAGGATTGAATTTGATTGGAATCAATGCATTTCTAGTATATGGAATGCAAAGGTAGAGAGTTATACTGATGGTCATTATACTATTAATTGTGAAGCATGGAATAAAGTCATTCCGGCTGGGGGCAAAATTATATTTGGCTTTCTGGGTATACCAAAACAAAATGAATCTGAACCTTTAAATTTTGTTGTAAAAGATATTTATACTGATCTTGCGCAGAAGGATGGGCAATGGCAAAATTACCTATTAGGAATACAGGGTGCTGCTTTCCAAAAATCCTTTGCGGAGGGTCTTGTTGTAGCATCAACTAGCTTTGAAGCAAATGAGCCCTACAGGATAGGTTACGAGATTATTGAGAAGAACCCAGTTGAAAGGTTCATTCAAGCAAAATATCAGAATGTTGATATACCTACAACAGATGGAATAAAGCTGAAGGGGATTTTCTTTCCAGCAAAAAGCCCTAAAGGGACTATAATTATGCTTCATGGGCGGGGAAGCACTGCACTCTGGGAGGTGCCGAAATTAAAATTCCTACTAGATAATGGGTATCAGATATTGGCTTACAATTCAAGATGCTGGAATTACTATTCCACACCTGAAAAATATATAGGACTTATAAATAATGATTTAAATGATATAGGCAGTGCTATTGATTATCTGAAAAGCAGATATGATGTAGACAAGAATAAAATAGGCATTTATGGTTTTTCATATGGAGCAAATAAGGCACTTATGGAGGCTGCTGTCAGAAATGATGTAAAAGTTCTTGTATCGGATGGTGCATCACAAAATATACCTACTTATTCATCATATTTTACATGGGAGGTTATTGGAAGGGACTTTTTCAAGATTTATGAGGAGAAATATGGAGCGGATGCATTGAGTTATCCAATAAACTTTTTCCCATCAGTATATACTAATGCTGTGGCAGCCATTAATAAACCTATTCTATTTATACATGGTCTTAATGACACCTTAGTTCCTGTTGAAGATGTCAATGTGCTGTTTGATGCCGCAAATGAGCCTAAGGATAAGTTGATTTTACCAAATTCAGGACATTGTGAAGGTGATTTGACGGTAGATAGACCTATATACGAGAGTAAGGTATTAGAGTTTTTAAATACATATTTGAAATAGTATTAAAGCATTAAACCCGCTGTAAAAATCTCTTTACTGATTTTACAGCGGATATTTTATGTCTGTTTTCAAGTTATGTTATCTGTGAAAAACATGTTAAAATTAATAAAGCAAAGCTATTTGTAAAGTCAATTATATTTTGAAATTCTGATGAATTTATACTTTTAGCATTTGTTTTGAAAGCTTAACGGTGGTGGATTTTTGGAATTATACTTAGGGGTGTTTAGCAATTAAATCAATCCAGGTTATCAGGTTACTATATGAATGGGTAACTAGGTTGAAAGAAATAAGAAATATTTTATGGAGGTGAAGAGTCCATGCTATTTATTTCAAGAAATGTATATTTTCTTTGTTGTTCTTTTGTAAAATACAGTACATGGACATATTTATGTGGATTGAGTACATTTTTCCAGGTATAAATGCAATTGCATCCTTTACCACAATTGTCATTCTGATTTTGCGAAATAATAGAACAGGTATTGAAAGAAGTTATATACTGATGTCTGCCATTTGGTTTAACTGGTCAGTAGGAACAATTCTTACAATACTCTGGGGTATTACACCATTTGGAGAATATCTGTATTGGTTAAAAAATATTTCTGCCTTTTCAATGGGACCTGTTTGGCTAATTTTCTGTCTTTATTATACAAATAATCGATTGATTCAAAGTAAATGGACAATTAAAAAGGTGTCTTTTTTTATTATTCCATCGTTGATTATGTATATAGTCAGCATAACAAATAAGTATCATGGCTTTTTCTTTATATATGATTATAGCAGGTTAGTGGTGTCGAGCTACAAGTGGGGGTTTGTAGTTCATATGTGTCTTCAGTATTTTTATATTTTGGGTGGAATGCTGCTGGTATTTGTGTTTGCTATAAAAAGCCGGGGGTATGTGAGAAAGCGCTCTTTTCTTATTGTTATGGGTCTTTTTATTGCTCAATTTCTTGTGGTTTTTTATTATATTTCAGGATTATATAAAGCTTATAATGATATAGATATTGCGCCAAGTACATTTTTAGTCGCGTTGCTTTTTATATTGGTTGCCTCGGTAAAATATAAATTTTTGAATATACTTCCTATGGCACTGCCAAAGATAATTCAAAATTTAAAAGAGGGTGTTATGATTGTAGATTTGGAAGGAAAAATAGCAAGCTGTAATACCGCTTTGTGCAATATGCTTGAGAACTTTATTTGTATTTCAGTCGATAGTGGAGCAAAAAGGTTTTCAGAAGAATTATTATTAAAGGGGTACTGCGATGAAGAGGGCGAAAAAGCGGTGAAGGCTATCTGTGAAGGCGGGTATGAGTCTATCACTGGAGAAATACATATAAAAGAAGGATTATACTTACAAATAAATTATCAGCCTCTTCTAGATAAAAGAGAGCTTATCGGAGCGGTGATTTCGTTTTATGACATAGCGGAGCATAAAGCTCTTATGAAGGAGCTAAGTGAAAGAAACCATCTCCTTTATGAAGCAAATAGCAAACTTTTAGAGCATGCACAGGTTGTTGAAGAACTTGTTACATCTCGTGAAAGAAACAGGTTTGCATCTGAAATCCATGATTCGGTTGGACATTCGTTATCTGTACTTGGTGCACTTCTTGAAGTATGTAAGCTTACCTTTAATGAAGATTCAGAGGCAGCTTACGAGAAAATCAACACTGCATTAAGTATTTCTAAAAGTACACTTCATGAGCTGCGGGAGGCAGTAGTTAATTTTTCTTCACCTTCAGTCAAGGGAAATAACTTATTAGCTTCAATTAAATCAATGGTATATGGTTTTGAAGCAACTGGCATAAGAGTTGATTTCACTGTTCAGGGAAATGGGGAATTTCCTTTGCATGAAAAAATTTCTAACAGTATTTTTAATATCTGCCGTGAGGCATTGACAAATGCATTAAAGCATGGAGAAGCAAAGACAGTGGATATTATACTTCAATTCAATAATGATAATATAGGGCTTTATATATTTGATGACGGAAAAGGCTGTACAAATATAAAAAAAGGCATGGGGCTTAAAGGCATGGAAAATAGAGTAAGGCAGTTAAATGGGAGTGTTTCCTTTGGCTCGGGAGGAGATACTGGATTTAGTATTCATGTGCAAATACCTTTAACAGATTAAACTGTATGTTTATGTAGCATTTTATTCTTTGCTCGTGAAAAATATGTTTTGTTAACATAACTTTATGATATAAAGTCATAGTTTTTTACTAACTAATTCTTGATCTTTGCCTAAAACAATACTTGCTATATTAATTTGTTCTTTGCTGCGAAAACTGCAAGCTGTATCCTGTCTTTTAATTCAAACTTATTTAGAAGCTCATAAATAATGTTTCTAACAGTTCCTTCAGCCAAGTAAAGATGCTCTCCAATTTCCTTGTAGCTTTTTCCGTCTGCAATCAGTTTAATGATTGACACTTCGCGCGGGGAAATTTCTATGTTTTTTGAAATTTCATCAGATACAAAATCAATTCTATTTACCACTTTTGACAGTGCAGAATCTTGAAATACCCTTAAGCCAAGATGTACACTTTTTATTGATTGATGAAGTTCAGACAGTCCCATATCCTTTGTTATAAATCCGTCAGCACCATATTTCATAGCTTTTGTTACACTGGTTTCGTCATTAAAGGTAGAGAGTATCATGACATATATATTGAGGTACTTTGACTTTATGATTCTTGTGGCTTCAAAGCCGTCCAAGTCAGGCATTTTAAGATCCATAATAACAATATCAGGCATTAGTCTGTTGCAGATTTCCAGGGCCTCCTTACCACTTGAAGCAAGGCCTACAACTTGCATATCTTTATCGCTTTCTATCATAAATTTTAGACTTTCACGGAACATTTGCATGTCATCTGCTATTACTATTTTAATCATATAAATACCTCACTTAACCTAATACCATCACGTTAATAATGCTATATTATTAGGCTAGTCTAAAATAACTCAGTGAAATTTAAACTAACAAATTATCTTATTGGTTATGTTGAAATCTCAAAATCATATAAGAATATTACCATTTTAAACCTGTTACTTCAAGATAAGTTTATATTTTAATAACTCAACTTTCCCAGTTGAATTGTAGGTATTTAACTTATCAATGGAAAGTTCAGTTAATAACTAATGAAGTTGTTTGAAAATACTGAATGAACTGCTCATATCAGTTGTATATGGCATAATTATGGGAAAAATAGTATAATAACAACATAAATATAAGTCGAAAAGAGTGAAAGAGTATAAAGCACAAGTTTCAAGCCAATATTGCTTAAGCCAAATAAAAAGGAGGATACAGCTGTGAAATCATACAGAAAAGAGTTGTTCTTTAATATACCAAAGAGAAGGGCATATGTGAATATCAGTACTGAGGTTCAAAGCTGCATTGATGAGAGCGGAATAAAAGAGGGAATGGTCCTTGTTAATGCAATGAATATCACTGCAAGTGTATTTATAAATGATGATGAAATGGGATTACATCAGGATTTTGAAAAGTGGTTGGAAGTATTAGCACCTGAAAAGCCTTATAACCAATACAATCATAATGGTTATGAGAATAATGCAGATGCACACTTGAAGAGACAAATAATGGGCCGAGAGGTTGTGGTCGCTATTACGAAGGGTAAACTGGATTTTGGCACATGGGAACAGATTTTTTATGGTGAATATGATGGTATGAGAGAGAAGAGGGTACTGGTAAAGATTATAGGAGAATGAAAGTGATACTATGAGTAAAAAACTTTTAAGTCAGAGAAATAAATTCTTCTATTTTTTAGCTATTTGGTATAGAAGATTGATTAGATATTCTAAATGGTATTTTAATTCTAATACATATGCAAAAAAGAAGCAAACAGAAAAGCTGCTATACAGAGTAAAAAAACATCAATCTGTCTTAATAAGGAAGCTTGGAGACAGCGATATGCTTTTGCAGTACAATAAAGTTACCAATTTAAAAATTGCAATAAAAAGACTAAATGGAATAATTATAAAGCCTAATGAGATATTTTCTCTGTGTAGAGTTATTGGATTGCCAACAAAAAGAAAGGGATATTTGCCGGGTATGGAACTTTTTAATGAAGAAGCCAGACCTGGTATTGGGGGAGGGGTGTGCCAAATAGCAAATTTAGTTCACTGGCTTGTTTTGCATAGCCCTTTAGATATTGTAGAAAGGCATCATCACAGCTTTGATCCTTTCCCAGACGATGGAAGAATTCTACCCTTTGGAAGTGGAGCTACGATTTTTTATAACTATATTGATTTACAAATTAAGAATAATACGCCTTATACATTTCAGTTTAATTTTTGGCTGTCGGAAAAGTGCTTAGAGGGTGAACTCAGAATTAATGAGGAGTTATCTTATTCATACCATGTATTTGAGAAAGAACATGAATTTTTAAAAATAGAAGATGGGTTCTTTAGAAAAAATGAAATATGGAGAAATAAAATTGCCAAATTTGAAAGTGGTAAAATACTTGATACTGAATTATTAATAAAGAATTTTTCAAAAGTGAAATATATACCGGAATGTTTTACAAATAGTAATATTATAGAAAAATACAATTAGGAGGAATACAAGTTGGAAAAAGAGACGGTCATCGTAAAGGTGAATTTAACAAGTGATGATGTTTATAAATTCCTTAAATCATATATGATTAATGGAGTATCAAAGAGGTATAAACCTTTATAATTCAATTTAAGTGTATTAGACAAAATGGATAACTATAACGTATTATAATTATTAACAGTTATTAGTATTTAAGTAAATATACTAGATTAACTTTGAGTTTATCAGAAAATGACATTAAAATTGTTCGTTATCTATTAAATTCTAATACTATAAAGAAAGAGGGATTAAAATATGTGGTCAAGAGAAGAACTTAAAAGTAGGGCAAAGGCAGTACTGAAAACAAATTATTGGAAAGCACTATTAATTAGTTTAGTTATAGGAATAGCAAGTGGTAATTCTGGTGGTAATACTGGCGGAAGTAGCAGAATTAATTTAAATAATGATAGCAGTATTAATAATTATGGTGATTCTAGTAACTGGATATTATCTGATTCGATATTTTCAAATATTACAGCCAATGTTTTAGCAGTAATTGCTTTAGGGGCTATTGTTATTACTATAATTATTGTTTTTGCTTCAGCCTTTCGAGTACTGTTAGGATATCCATTAGAGGTTGGTGGAAGAAGATATTTTATAAAATCTGCAAGATACGAAGATAATTCAAAATGCTTTAGCTTTGCATTTTATAGAGAAAATTATTCGGGAATAGTATTTACCATGTTGTTAAAAGGCATCAAAAACTTTTTGTGGTATTTACTTTTCATAATACCTGGAATTGTAAAATCATATTCCTACAGCATGGTGCCATACATATTAGCAGAAAATCCAAACATTGGAACCACAAGAGCTATTGAGCTTAGTAAAAATATGACTGATGGACATAAATTTGATATGTTTGTATTGGATCTTTCTTTTATTGGGTGGTGGTTACTATGTTTGCTGACTCTTGGGTTGGGACTTATATTTCTAGCTCCTTACATTAATGCTACTAAAGCAGAGCTTTATTTAGTATTACGTGATAATGCCTTGAACAATGGTATCTGCAGTTATGAAGAACTAGCATAACCAAATAAGGAAAGTACATCACAAAAGAATTGTGCAAGCTACTAGAGGGGGGGAATAAAATGCAATGGCAAGAAATTTTTTCTCAAGATACGCAGCCAACTATGGAGGAAATAGCTGAATATATTGGCGGAGAAACAAAGCTGTTATGGCAAGCTTTAATGGAGTATATGGAAGAGGAATACAAAGTTAAACCTAAGCTATCTTACAGTTGTTGTTCCGGTAAGCCTGGCTGGAATATCAAATTTCAAAAAAGCGGACAATCACTTGGGACCTTGTACCCAGAGGAAAATGCATTTTCTGTTTTATTGGTTATTAGCTATAAACTAGAACAAAACATGGAGGCCATCCTTCCTGCACTAAGTACCAATATTGCAGACCTCTATAAACATGCAGGCGATTATATGAAAATTGGAAAATGGGTTATGTTCCAGGTGAAAGATTTGACAACACTTGAGGATTACAAAAAATTGGTATCAGTAAAGTTGCCTCCTAAGCGGAGCAAGTAACCATAAGTACTGGTGTATACTACTAGTTTAATTTATAGCAGTTATTATAAGTAAAGAGCGCAAATATTAATTGCTTATAAAGCAATTGATTTGACAATGTGTCATAATGGTTTCCTATGATAATATAAAATTTATTATAGGAAACCATTTTTAGAATTTAGGAATTTAATATTCCTAACATTTGTACAGAGATACTCATAAGTCTAATTCTAAAAATTATATTACTCAACTTTCCTTTACAGAAAATCTATCAGTGTTCAAACTTATCAATGGTTTGTTGCCGAAATAATTGCTCGAATTGGTAAGCGCTAAGAACTAGCGTTGTTCATTCTCAGCATTTCAGCTGTCGCATACATTGACCATCCATGGTTCATGGTGTGCTAAAAACGACATCGTGTCGGTTTTCCAGCAAAAAACTTCGATTTGCCAACTAATTTATGCAATTATTTCTAACCCAACTTTCCATTGATAAGTTGAACACCTATAATTCAACTGAGAAAGTTGAGTTATATTACTTAAATAGCTGGCTGTATTCATGCATGTTCAAATACATATATCAATCACTATATCTTATATTCATTGAAAATTATTCCATCAAGCAGGTATAAATTGTATTGTCATTGGAAATATTATTAATATCAAAATAATGGAAATTTTATGATAATAATATATTAGTCCAATGTATAAGGATATTGTTAACATTATGGTTATGCTGGTAGATGATGTGGGTTATGTAATAAGGAGTACAGAAAAATATGGATGGTTGTGAAGGCTATAACATAAATAAGAACATGACGTTTAAAGTACTTGTGTTTTTTTTGGTTTTAGTATGTTTAGTTCTTAGTTTTTACTGCTTAAAGGTAAATGACTTATTTTTAAAATATAAAGAAAAGTATAACAATGAATGTGTACAAGCAATGATAATAATGAAGTCAAACCAGGCTCTTGCTTCTAGAGAAAAGCTTACCAGAAACGAAAACAAAATTCTGTCCGAAAGTTTAAATAAGCAGTACAGTGCACTCAAGAAGGAAAATGAGAAAATAAAGAAAGAAGTTAATGAACTAAAACAACATAGAAAAAAAATAGAGGAAAAAAACAACGAATTAGCAAAAGATAATCTTGAGCTTCAAAAGTCACTTAAAAAGGCAGCAGCTGTGGGCGTGACACCTCAATCCTTTAAAATTTATAACAGTGAAGCTTTGATAAATAGTAACACAAAAAGAGAATATTTAGGGAAATTTCTAGGGACAGCCTATACGCCTTCAGCAGAGGAATGTGGAAATGACAAAGGAATAACAAGCTCTGGACACCCAATAATTCCAGGTGTATCAGTTGCAATAGACAAAAAGCATTGGCCATATGGAACGATATTTTACATAAAAGGCCTTGGATATGCTATCGCAATGGATACAGGCAGTGCAATTAAGGGTAAAAATAGATTTGATTTTGCGGTACTAGATAAAAAGTTTGCAAATGCACTAGGCAATCAATATTATGATGTATATTTAGTAAAAATGGGAAATGGGAAGATTGATACATCTATCTTGAGCTAACCAACGTTTTTTAGGGAAATTAAACTACTATGTGGAAATATTGACTTTTTTATTGATGTACGATAAAATATATTTACTAGTTCAAAAAAATATATAATTTCTTAGATTCTTTGCAACTATATTGCATTGGAGTCTAATGATTTTGTCGCTGAGTTATAGTTACAAAAACTATAAGCGGGGGAACCATTAAATGGGGTGAATCCTGATAATTCAGGTAGGGTTAGTCTCTTACAACCCGAATCCGGCAGCTAACCTCGTAAGCGTTGGGGAGAAAGTGAATTTAATTTGTTATTTCTATCCAATGCTGCAGATAATACTGTAGCATTTTCAATTAGCATTCATTTTCTTCGTATTTATTAACACTTAAAAGTATAAGTGCAAAAGAACCTTGCACAATAAACTGCACTTTTTAATTAAAGTGTAGCAATCATTTTGATTATGCTGTAAGTGTCACAATCTAGTCGAGTTTTTCAAAAGTTGAGCGGCTAAATCATTTTTATAAATAAGGAGGAAAATTTAGTGATCAAAATTTGTATTGCAGGTATTGGCCGTACGGGTAAGGAAATTTCTAAAGAAATTTTAAATTACAAAGATCTTAATATTGTTTCAGCTATATGCAGTCCAAACAGCAATTCTTTAAGCAAGGATTTGGGGCAGGTTATAGGTACTGATAATACTGGTATAATTATTAGCAGCTCTGAAAAATTGGAACAGGTAATTTTTAAAAACAAACCGGATGTTGTAATTGATTTTTCAAATCCAAAGGCTGCCCTTAAAAATGCAGTCATATTTTCAAAGTATAGAGTCAATATTATTATTGGTACAACTGGATTTTCATCATATCAGCTGAAAAAGATATTTGTATTATCTAGAAAATATAAAAACGGAATATTGTATGCACCTAATATTACTTTAGGTGTAAACGTGTTGATGCTTCTTACAAATATAACAGCAAGTCTTTTAAATAACTACGATTTTCAAATTACAGAAGTGCATCACAAAAATAAACAAGACTCACCATCAGGAACCGCAAAAAAAATTGCTTGTGAAATTCAGAATGGTTTAAAAAACGTAGGCTCACCAACTGTTAATAATCATCAAATACCTATAAATTCAGTAAGAGCAGGAGGGGTAATTGGCAAGCATGAAGTTATGATTGTTGGCGAGGAAGATAAAATAGAAATAAGTCATGAATCTTTTTCTAGAAAAGCCTTTGCTGAAGGAGCAATAAGGGCGGCTAAATTTATTCACAAAAAATCAGGTTATTATGAAATGAAGGATGTCCTTGATTTAGAGAAGGTATTAAAAGCATATATAGAAAATACAAATAATACAAAAAGGCAAAAGAAGTATATGGGTAAGCTTGATGTGGAAATAGTCTAAAAAGTTACTTTAATTATTAAGTTACAAAAAACTTGGCTCACTATTGTGGTGAGCTAAGTTTTTGTCCTTCTCATTACTTTAATAATTAGAATTATCAATTTATATATTACTAAAATTAACTCAAGGGTTAAAAGTATAAATACTATTATTGCTAAATCCTGATTTTCTTTAAATATTGATTTTATTTTAGCTCTATAATCCTCTGGTGCTACAACTGCTTTATCTGAATATAAATTAACTTCTATAACTGTGTCATCATTTAACTTGTAAGTCAATACACCTGCAATTGTATCGGTACTAATAGGGAGTTTTAATTTTTCATTGATATCAAAGCTGATATTTTTAATAAAGCTGTTACCTTTTGGATAAGTATAGAAAACATCAATTTTACTAATTAAATTAACTTCAACATCTTCTATAGATATATTTCTCAAAGGAGTGTTTTTGGAAACTAGAACACCTGTAAAAAAGTTAGAAAAACCATAATCAAATAGCTGAGAAGTTTGTAAGAGTGCTTTTTCTTCAGTTGAATCAAATACTACAGCTATTAACCGCCGATTATCTCTGGTAGCTGTAGTAACAGAAGTGGTTCCCTGCTGAGGAGTAGAACCAACCTTGCCGCCATCAACACCTGAATAGCTCCAAAAAAGCTTGTTTTGGTTAGTGAGTATAGAAGAGTTCTTTCCATTAATCCAAGCTATACCTTTTGAACCAAATAATGAATTAAAGGTAGAATTTGAAATTGCGATTTTTACAAGTTTTGCTATGTCCCTAGAAGATGTAAACTGCTTATCATCATGTAATCCTGTTGGATTTACAAAAAATGTATCAGTTAAATTTAACTCTTTTGCTTTGTCATTCATATAACTAACAAATTTATCAATATTACCATCACCGACATATTCAGCTAAAGCTATTGCAGCATCATTTCCTTGTGAGAGCATAATGCCGTATAGCAAATCTTCTACACTATAAAGATTTCCAACTACAAGGTTCAAGGAAGAACCATTTATTTTTGCAGCATTTTTACTTATAGTAACCATAGAGTTTAACTGGGATTTTTCAATGGTTACCAAAGCAGCCATCAGCTTACACATAATTGATGGTGAATGAATAGCATCTGCTTCTTTTTCATATAATACCTGACCTCTGGTAGTATCCATCAAAATGGCTGAAGTGGCAGATAAATCCTCTTCAGGTGTCCAAGCAAAAACAGGTACACTGTTTAATATTAAAATAAATACTAATGCAATTAAAGTGTTTTTTTTAAATTTATTTTCCATTTTTCTCCTGTAGAAAAAATACTTTTAAGAAATAACTTCTAATTACTATATAATAATTTATTATGCAATAATTAACAAGCAAAAAGTATAAAGAAATTAATAAAAAGTATTCAGTATATTTTGTATTGTGTTCAGTTTCATGTATATTAATGTAATTTATTTACCATAATACTCTTGATTGGTTATAACGCTTAGATAAAATGAAATTTTTAGATGTACAAAAACACCGTCAAAAACCACTTGTGGTTTTTGTGGCTCGAAAATGCACCTTGTTCGCACATAACTTTATTTTCGAGCTATTACATTAGCGGTATGTAAGCGAGGCAGGAGATATTTTCAACGTCTGAAAACCAAAGCGGTACCTGATACTTATAGGAGTAGGAGACATTTTCATGTCTCGATATATATCAGAATTTTGTGCTGAAAAGGAGTATTAAATTGGGACTATTTAATTCTATCAGTAAGTTTATTATTTATAAAGAAAAACCTAAAAAACATGATTTTGTGCTTGAAGAGAACAAAACTGTGAATTGCGAAACGACAAAAAATGCTGCTTCTTTGGATGTTTTTGATAAAGCAGAGGTTGAGGGTGCCTTTATAGGCTGTGCGGTTAAGGATGATATTTTAAAAAACAAGATATCTAATGATTATGAACTTAATAAAAAGGTAATTAAGACAACCTATGACATCCCTAAAAACAGCGATTTAGTGCTTAGGGAATTTAATTTGACTGTTAAGGAAAAAAAAATAAAAGCTTTTATCGTTTTTATTGATGGAATGACAAACAGTACTAATATATGTAATTTTATTCTAGAACCACTCATGCTTCTTTCAAATATAAAAATATATGATGAAACAAAAGTTATAGGCGATTTTATATTTGAAAGGTTGATTCCATATAATCAGATAAAAAAAGCTGAAAACTACACAGATGTAGTAAGTGCTGTCAATTTTGGTGGGTGTGCAATATTTATTGAAGACTTGGAATATGCTTTTGTTGCAGACACAAAAACATGGGAGCATAGAGGGGTTGATGCGCCAAAATCGGAAACTGTTATTCGTGGCCCTCAGGAGGCGTTTAATGAACAGATAAGAGCCAATACAGCTTTGATAAGGAAGATACTTAAAGACAAGGATTTGATAATACAGAGTGTATCAGTAGGAGATAGAAGTAATACTCCCTGTGCCGTATTGTATATAAAAGATATTGCAAATGATTCTTTAGTGAGAGAAGTTTTAAAAAGAGTCAAAAGTATAAAGGTAGATTATATTTTTGACTCTGGTGAGCTGGAACAACTATTAGAAGACAGTACATTTCTTGCAGCTCCTCAAATATTTGCAACAGAGCGTCCAGATAAGGTTGCAATGATGCTTTCTAGAGGAAATATCGCTGTTATGTTAGATGGAAGTCCCTATGCTTTGGTAATGCCGGCTACTATAACCGAATTTTTGCATACTACAGAGGATAGCAATGTCAGGTTCCCATATGTGAACTTTATACGTATTATTAGAATTATTGGTATAGCTATTGCTCTTCTGTTGCCTGGATTATATATCGCAGTTACAAATTTTCATCAAGAGATGATTCCAACCAATTTATTGTTTGCAATTGAAGCATCACGAGAAAATGTGCCATTTCCATCTGTAATTGAAATTCTGATAATGGAATTTTCATTTGAGCTCATAAGAGAGGCTGGACTAAGGGTACCTGGTGCAATAGGCTCTACAATAGGAATAGTGGGAGGACTTATCCTTGGACAAGCAGCTGTAACTGCAAATGTAGTCAGCCCAATTATGATTATCATCGTAGCAATTACAGCTCTGGGTTCATTTACTGTACCAAGTTTTTCGATGTCTTTTTCTATAAGAATAATGCGTTTTTTGTATATTGTTTTTGGAGCTGCAGCAGGTTTCCTGGGAATTGCATTAGCTTTAATATTGAATTCCTTGTTATTAGCGTCATCTAAATCATTTGGCGTACCTTTTCTAACACCTTTTGCACCAATTACAAATGGTAAGTATGCAGACAAGCTAACAAGAAAGCCAATGTGGAAACAGGAAGCAAGACCGGATTATTTAAATGTTAAGAATATAAAAAGTCAGCCAAGAATAAGTAGAGGCTGGGCAGCAAAAGATTCAGACTCTGAGGATGAGGAATAAAGATTCTAAAAGTAATACTGATTTAACAGTATGTGTTTTAAACAACTAAAGTAAGCTCGCAGCTTATTATGTTAATAAAAAGGAGGATGGATTCCGTGCCAGTAAATTCACTGAGTTTGCCTGAATGTGGAGCATGGATATATTATGAAGAATAAAATTGGTTTTGGATCATGGGAAGCAACGGCTCTAATGGTGAATTTTGTATTTGCTCATATAATGCTTGTATTCCCAAGAGATATGGTACAGTTTGGCGGAAGCGCTTGCTGGATTATTCCTATAATTATTACACTGATCGCATTGTGTTACTTTGCAATTATATTAAAGCTATACAAAAATATTGGCAGTCTGGATTTATTAGACATTTCTGCTGGGATTGGCGGTAGGTCTTTTAAAGTAATAGTTGGGCTATTAATTACTGTACTTCTGATTGCCACAGTATCTATTTTTCTAGGAGCTTTCTCACAAACTTTGAAAATTATATCTTTGGATAACTCTGCATTGGAATATGTTGGAATTCTTTTTTTTGTTGGAATGACTGCAGCTGCGTATTATGGAATAGAGGCTATCGCCAGAATAAGTGCATTTTTAGTTCCTATTATAGTAATAGGTTTTATTTTGATAACAATAGGTGTTATTCCAGAATTTAGAATAAACAATTTGTATCCAATATTAGGTGAGGGTATTTTATCAATTTCAAAGGGAAGCATCATAAAGTTAAACACATTTTCATCATTCATAATACTTTTTTTGATGGTTCCGTTTTTTAAAAAGCAATATCTTAAAAAAGTAGGATTTTCATATATAATTTTATCGGGTTTACTGCTGCTTTGGTCAACGCTTAGCTTTATTCTTGTATTTCCATATGAATTGGCTATCGACAAGAAGATACCTGTTTTTCAATTAGCAAGACATATTGACTTTGGAAACTTTGTACAAAGAATAGAATCTATATCGGTATTGATTAGCTCAATTTGTGCAATTATATTCTTGGGTGCACTTTTTAATTTTATTATGTACGTATTTGTAAAGTCACTGGATTTACAACAATCCAAACCAATAATTTTACCCTTTGCTATCATTATTTTTTCGTTGGCTACTTTTTCAAAAAGAATTAATTATGATTTTCTAAGCAGTAGCTTAGTTAATATTATATGTCTATCTGGAATGCTGATAGCCTTGATTTTAATTATAATAGGCTCAATTAAAAAGGTTGGAATAGAAAGCAGAGGAGGCAAAAATGAGCAGAAAAATTAAAATAGTTAGCTTGTTGCTAATTACTATATTTTCTGTCGTTTCAGTTTCAGGCTGTTACGATAGCAATGAAATAGAGGATTTGGCTTATGTTATAGCAATAGGAATTGACAAGGCAGATAAAGAATCTTTTAATCTAACATTTCAAACAGCAGTTCCTAAATCAATTGCAGGTGGTGAGGGTGAAAGTATAGATACAAAGACTTTTAAGACAGATAATTTTTTGTCAGGCTTAAAAAAAGCCAGTGGCTATTTAGAAAGAAAAATTAATCTGTCACATACTCAAATAATTGCTGTTTCAGAAGACATAGCCAAAGAGGGTATAACGGCTTTTCTCAATGGATTGGAGCAAAATATAGAGCTTAGGCCAAATGTTAATATAATTGTTGCTGCTGAGGGCGCGCAAAAATATATTGAATCCATTAAGCCAAAACTATCATCTAGCCCTGCAAAACATTATAATTTACTTTTTAGTTCTTTTGAAACTGATTTTCTTGTTAAAGATACACAATTGGAGGATTACTTATACAGAGCTAAAAATCAAAGTGCTCAGCCTGTTGCAATTTATGCAGCTATAGATAAAGCAATTAGTGATGAAAGTAAGTCTGATGAAAAGAATAAAAAACCAAAGGAAGGAGAAGAAAAGAAAACTGAAGAGGAAGGTAAAAAATCAAGTGAAGATGAGAATAAAGCTATAAAGGGCTTAGCTGTTTTTAAGTTAGATAAAATGGTGGGAAAACTCAATGAAGATGAAGCAATGCTATTCGCATTAATGACAAGCACAAAAAGTAAAGATATTGAGATAATAGATCCTCTTGATGATAAATTTAAGGTTTTGGGAAATGTTAAAAGGTCAAGGCAATCGTCAACTAAGGTTATATTAAATAACGGGAAACCAAAAATAAGTATTAATCTAAAATTAAATGTTGATGTTAAAGCAGTACAGAGTGACAATGATTATGATGAGCCTGAAAAAGCTGCCAAGCTTAAAATGGCATATGAGCAATATCTGAATAATGGAATAAAAAATCTGCTTAGCAAGACCACAAAGGAATTAAAATCAGATATATTTGGATTTGGACAACTAGCCAAGAGAAATTTTATAACAATTGACGCTTGGGAAAATGCTAATTGGAATGATGTTTTTGTTCAATCCGAATATGAAGTATTGGTTGATGTTAAAGTAAGGAGACAAAGTTAGGTATGATAATTAATATAATTATTTTTTTGGTAATAATTTGGATAAGCATTTATTCAATTAGTTTTGGAATATGGACATGGAAAAATAAGAACAAGTTTGGTGGGATGATGATTATGTTGATATCCGTAATATCATTGGCATTACCGGGATATATTTTATTTTTAGCTTAACAGGTTTTATTTTTGCAAAAAACATTGATGCTTCTCATGTATCGATAGATTTTTTATGTGAGTAGGTTGAGTTAGTTAATACAAGTTCAAATATCTGTTGTGTTATACAGTTTAATCACAAATATTATATTGTTAATTTATATAATATAATGAGGTTAAAGTTGTATTCTGCAACAGATTTTATTATGGGATTTATTCAAAAATTTATGCTTTTCTAGGGATAAATATGTTTACTAATTGCATTGTTTTTCTTCTTTGCTTGTATTAAGATATATTAAAAATCCTAATGTTACATATACAGGAAAATATTATAGTTAAATTATTATGAATAATTTAACTGTTGTAAAATTATTTGCTTAAATGTAAAAAAGTGTTATAATTTTTAGATATTAACATTAATAAATATAGGTTTTAAGTGTTGAGTGTATAAATATAAATACAGTTATGTCAGAATAACAGGTCTTTAAATATATAAATTTGCTAAAAATGTAAAATTAACTACAGGGAGTGACAGTAATGAAAAAAAGATATACAAGTAGGAATAGTCGTACAAATAAAAATAGAGTGCCTGAAGAGGATTATTATTATATTCAGTCTAATATTATTCCAAAGACTATTGGTAAATTACCATTTTTGCCAAATGTGTTTATGGAAAGACAGATGGAAATAGATAATATTAGAAACTTGCTTTTAAAAGGCAACAACCTTTTGGTTATGTTCAATAGAGAAGCCGGCATAGGGACAACATCTGTTGCTTCAAAGTATTACCATGCTTTCTGTAATGAGTATAATCATATAGCTTGGGTACATTGCCAAAAAAACATTTGCACTGCTATATTGAGTCTATCAAAGTCATTAGGAATAGAATTTGATGAAAGAATGGCAGAAAATAAGAGATTTAAATGTATATTACAGATGCTGTCATCAATTAAAAAACCATGTTTACTTATAATAGACAATGTAAATGACTATGAAGATCTAAAAAATAACTTAGACAAACTAAATGAATGTTCAAACTTTCATATATTAATTACAACACATATTACAAATATTAACCTTACTATGAGCTATCCTATTAAAGAACTGAATCAAGAACAGACTTTTGCACTTTTTAAAGAATATTATCCTATGCACAAAGATACTGATGATGTTCTATTAAGCGAAATATGCCGTGCAGTAGGACAAAATACACTGGTTATAATGATGATTGCAAAACACCTTTATGAATTGAATCAGTTTAGCGAAACATATTCACTAGACAATTTACTTGAAGCTTTTCAGAGAAAAGGACTTTTATTAGCTAAGGACAGTAAGATTCTTGGCACTGATTATCATGTCTACGGTGGTATCAATGAGGAAAAGCCAGAAGATATTTTGAAGGTATTGCTAGAAATAGGAGAGCTTACAGAGCAAGACAAATCACTTTTATCTGTTTTTGCAGTATTGCCATCAATAGGTATTGCACATAAAGATTTGACTGACTTACTTTCACAGGTGAAGGGTATTGAACTAAATCTCGCCACACTTTCTCAGAGGGGTTGGATAGATTTCAACGAAGAAACAGAAACGTATAAGTGCAATACTTTAGTACAGGAAATGATAAAAAAATATAAAAGCTCAATGGAATTATTAGATGACTGTAATGTGTTAATTGAGTCACTTATCAGCAGGCTGGAATATGAGCCAGGAACAGGACACTTGACAAAAGTTTCCTATGAAAGGGCAGCAACCATTGTTGAATATTCAGAGTCTATTTTACAATTTTTCAAGAATGCAGAAAGAAGTATATCTGTACTTTGTGAGAGAATAGGCCGATATCACGCTACTGTAGGTAATTTGACTAAAGCATTGGAATACTACGAGGAATGTACAGAACTGAAAAAAGAGCTATATAACGAATACCCAACAAATACAGGTTTTAAATTTGGGTTAGCTATAGCGTATTCACAACTGGGAACAGTATATAAAAATATAGGAAATTTGAGTAAAACATTGATGTGCTTTAAAGAAGATACTAAGCTAACAAAGGAGCTATATGAAGAGTATCCAAATAGCGTAGCTTTAAAAAATGGTCTGGCAATGTCTTATTCACAATTGGGAGCAACATACCAGAATACATATAATTTCAACAAGGTTCTGGAGTACTTCGAGCAATACACAAAACTTAAAAAAGAATTGTACGAAGAGTATCCAAACAACATGGGATTTAAAAATGGCTTGGCAGTATCCTATTCAAAACTGGGAGCTGCATATAGGGATAACGGAAATATTCCAAAGGCATTAGAGTGCTTTAAAGAAGAAATAAAGCTTTTTTCAGAATTATATGAAGCAAATCCAACTAATATAAGAATTAAAAATGCATTGGCAATATCCTATTCAAAAATTGGATTATTATACAAAAATATGAATAATTTCGATAAGGCTTTAAGATATTTTATGGAAGACACTAAGCTTACTAGGGAGCTATATGAGGAGAATCCTGGAAATGTAGGATTCAAAAACGGATTAGCAGTATCCTGCTCGAAGCTTGGAACTATGTACAAAAATAAAGGAGACTTGAGCAGGGCTTTGGAGTACTATGAAGAGTATTCAAAGTTAAAAAAGGAGTTATATGAGGAGTGTCCAGACTTTGTTGGATTCAAAAACGGTTTGGCAATATCCTATTCAAAACTTGGATCAACCTATAAGAATATGGGTGATTTAAGTAAGGCATTGGAATACTATGAAAAATACATTAAATTAAAAATAGAACTACATGAAGAATATCCTCAAAATGTAGGGTTAAAAAATGGCTTAGCAATAGCATATTACAAAATAGGAATGTTTTACAAAGATTATAAAAATAGCAGAAGAAGGGCTTACAATTATTTTCAAGAATCGGAAAAAATATTAGTTGATCTGTTGAGAGACATGCCTCAATCTACTATGTTTTCTAGCTTTTTAGATCAGGTTGAGAAAAGAATGAAAAGCTTATGAAGCTATTAGCAATAGAACCTAATTTACATTGGTAAGTTTAAACATCTGTAATTTTTAATCAAAAATTAATATATATTTATGATATTTGATAATAAAGCAATAGTGCAAAAACAATATTTTTTGCCAGTTTAAAAGTAAAATAAGAGCCTAGAATCATTAAATTCTAGGCTCTTATGGCCAGACTGTCCGAAAACTTTTCCATTGTTACTTGACATATGCAGACTGGTTGTCAAAAAGCCAAGAACCTTCTATGTAATCCGCCTGAAACCATTGGAATTACTGGATATCAAGTGGTTTTTAT
>JAEZIB010000046.1 GCA_023416275.1 Bacillota bacterium
GGTCATAGTATAGCTGAGAAGAGTGTGAACAAAATCATTGATAATGAGCATCTTGAAAAGGCATATGAAATGCAGCGTCCCACATGGATGGGTCTTGCCCACCTTCAATTCATTGATCGTCAACAAAAAGACGTTTTTTCAGTTTCAAAGCTTATTAGAGATAGAAATACAGGAAAAGCATTAGGGGTTGTCACATTGTTTATTGATGAAGTGAACATGTCTAATATTTATACAAAAAATATAGTCAATACACAAGATAGCTATTATATCGTAGATGAAAATGACAAAGTCATTTCTTCTCGCAATAAAGCTGATTTATATAAAGATATTGGACAAGTTCTTGGAATAAAAGGTAGTGCCTATAAGGAACTTAAAAAAAATGGAAGTTTACTACTTACTGATAAAAAGATTCCCCTTCTCTATTCCATGAAAGCCTATAAGAAATTTGGTTGGAGGGTAATCAGTGTTTCAGGCCTGGAAGAAATAGTAAGTGAAGAAAATAAGATTAAGAACATTATTGTTTTGACACTTATTTTATGTGTCATTATTGTATTTATGACCTCCTATATTATTTCCCATACAGTGACAAAACCTATCTATTCATTACTGGATACTATGGGGAAAATTAAGGATGGTAATATGAAAATACGAGCAGATGAAAACATTGATGGGGAAGTAGGTGTATTAGCTAATGGATTTAATACACTAATGAACCAGTTAGAAGAATCTATGGAACAGATTTATAGAGAGCAAAAACTTAAGCGAAAGAATGAATTTAAGTTACTTCAATCCCAAATTAAACCTCATTTTTTATATAATACAATGGAAACCATCTCCTCTTTTATCAAGCTGGATATGAAGGAACATGCACTGACAACCATTCAGTATATCTCTAACTTTTACAAAATATCACTAAGCCGTGGAAATGAAATCATTACGGTGGAGGACGAGGTTAAAATTATCGAAAGTTACTTAAGTATACAACGGCTAAGGTATGCAGAGTATATGGATTATGCCCTTGAATTTGATAGTGCGATGCTTAAATATGCTATACCAAAACTTACTATTCAACCTTTAGTTGAAAATGCAATTTATCACGGCCTTAAACAGAGTCAAAATAAAGGAATGATTTATGTAAAAGGTTATATAAAAGAGGAGTATATAGTTATAGAAGTACTTGATACAGGCATAGGAATGCCTAAAGAAAGAGTGGAAGCAATATCCAAGTTCGGTCCCTTAGGAGAGACTGATTCAAGGTCATTTGGACTTAGAAGTGTAGATGAACGATTAAAGCTACTATATGGCAGTCATTCAGGTATAAGTGTTGAAAGTGTAGAGGGGGAATATACCTTGGTTACGGTCAGTATCCCATTAGAAAATAAATGATTTTTTATTAGGGAAAGGGGGATTTGTAATGAAAGTATTAATTATTGATGATGAATACTATTTTAGAGAGGCACTAAAGGTTTCGTTTCCCTGGGAAAAGTGTGACCTTACGGTTTGTGGGGAAGCTAAAAATGGAATAGAAGGGTTAGAATGTGTTAAAGCATTAAATCCAGATATTGTACTTGCTGATATTAATATGCCGTTAATGGATGGATTAGAGTTTGTTCAGAAGGTAAGAGAAATAAATAGTAACATTAAAATAATTATTATTTCAGGATATAGTGAGTTTGAATATGCTAAGCAAGCCTTAACCCTTGGCGTACATCACTATATCTTAAAGCCCGTGTCCAATGAAGAATTATATAATGCGCTACAAGATGTCATTAAGCTTATTCAAAAGGAAAGAAAAATAAAGGTTGAAATAAATGAACTAAAAAGAAATGTAAATAAAAATTTACCTGTATTAAAAGGACAATTTCTAAATGAATTATTAAAAGGAAATGACTTTTTAAGCAATGAGATTATTTTAGAGAAAATTAAAAACCTAGGCATTAACTTATTATTAGGGGTATACATAGTGGCTGTGCTAGAAATTGATAGTGAAGACTATTCAGAGTGGAGTTATAATGAAAAGCACCTTTGGAACTATGGGGTTATAAATATAGTAGAGGAATTACTAGGCAATGATTTTGTATATGAAATTTGTATGGATAGTGGAGATCGGATTTGTATCCTATTTAGTTTTGATGCAATGGAGGGTATTGCATCAGAAAAATTGGATGCAATCCTTGAGAATATTCGAGATGCGGTAAAAATATATTTGCACTTTACTATTACAATTGGCGTGGGTAACTCTTGTAAAACAGTAAAAGATATTACCATATCCTATAATGAGGCACTCTATGCCTTAAGGAATAAATTGGTATTAGGTAAAGACTTAATTATACATCATCAATCCGTTTCAGAAATAGGGTTTATAGGCAACTTTTTTCAGGCTGAACATAGAGTACAGCTTTTAGCCAATATGCGGCTGGGTAGCATAGAAGGGGTTAAACAAATTATTGAGTATTTATTTGAGGAAGTAAGAGAAAAAAACATTGAGCCAGAAGTATTACTGGTTATAGCAGTTGAGATGGTGACTCCTTGTTTAGAATTTGTTGCAGAGAACAATATGAAGTTTGATTTAGTATCTCATACATACTTTAAAAACCTCTTTGAGAATATAAAGGCTAAAAAAACAATCGAAGATATAAAGAAATATATCATTGAGATTTATTCAACTATTATTGAGCGTGTTAATCAGAACAAAAGCGCTAAATCATCAAAGACAGTGGAAGCTGTCATTAATTATATTAACGAAAATTACAGCAACTGCGAGCTGACTATTGATATGATTTCTAAGGCAGTTTATATGAATTATACCTATTTATGCTTTTTATTTAAAAAGCAGATGGATATGACACTTAACGAATACATTACCAAGTATAGAATGAACAAAGCTGTGGAAATGATGGAACAAGGGGATGTTTGTGTGACAGAAGTAGCCTATGCCATAGGTTTTTCAAATGTCAATTATTTTGGAAAGTGTTTCAAAAAAGAATTTGGTATGACACCTAGCAAGTACATTACAAGCAAAACAAATAATAACGAATAATTTTACTTATCGTACCAACAATATTTCCTTCTATAAATTTTAAATTGGCCTATAATTAGCTTAAGTAAGAAAATTTAAAAAACGGGGAGGTATTATAATGAAACTCAAGAAGCAATTAAGTATTATTTTTACAGTAGCATTGGCAACAAGCATGATAGGATGCGGTGGACAAAAGCCTGAACAACAAGTTGCTGATAAGGCAGGAACTCAAAAGGAAGAAACCAAAAAGGAAGAACCTAAAAAAGAAGAAGCAGCACCTGCTTCAGGTGAAAAAGTAAAATTAAGACTGATGTCCCTTAGTACAGATGAAAACCAAATTAATATACTTGAAAACTACATCAAGAAAAACCTTGCAGCAACATTTCCAAACTATGAGATTGAATTTGAGCCAGGTGGTGGAGGAGAAGATTATTCAAATAAACTAAAAACATATAATGCTTCAGGGGATTTACCAGATGTATGGTATAGTGA
>JAEZIB010000093.1 GCA_023416275.1 Bacillota bacterium
CTGGTACTCTTTGGGGGATATAGGTTTGTGATATTTCGTCCAACCATTTTACTGATTACAATTTCAGGACTTGTTTCTTTTACCTTTAATGAATCTATAAAATGACCATCTCTAAGAATTGTTATACTGTCGCAAATTCTAAATATTTCTGACATCTTATGGCTAATATAAAGTATGCTTATACCTCTAGCCTTTAATTTTGCGATAGTTACAAATAATGCCTCAGTTTCACTTTCGGTCAATGAAGATGTAGGTTCATCCAAAACAAGTATTTTACAATCAAGTGATATCGCCTTTACGATTTCTACTACCTGCTGATCTGCAACGGTTAGTTTACTAACAATAGTCTGTGGGGTTATGTTGGTTTTGAACAAACTAAGGATTTCACCAGCTTTCCTATTGAGCTTCCCAAAGTCCAGTATACTTAATATATTTCCTTTAATCCTTCCCATATAAATGTTTTCTGCAACAGTCATATGGGGGCAAAGTGCTATTTCCTGATGAACAAAACCAATACCAGCATCCTGGGCATCTTTTGGTGAATGGAATTTGACTTCCTTACCATTTAATATAATTTGTCCGCTGTCAGGTTTGATTACCCCTCCAATGATATTCATCAGTGTAGATTTTCCAGCTCCATTTTCACCCATCAGAGCGTGAACCTCTCCTTGTCTCAAGTCTAAATGCACATCAGTCAAAGCTTTTGTACCCGGATAGCTTTTATTGATGCTTTTTACACTTAAAATTGTTTCCCCATCCAATGTATTCACCTCTTCATGTGTAATTTCTATATTTAAATGATACAACATGAATACAGCTTAGATTTCTGAACCTTTTTAATATAGACAGGAAGTTTTTAAGTATCGACAAGATGAGTTTAATAGATGAATTTATTTGTATTAAAATTCTTCTACAAAATTAAAATAGTACTATGATTGATGTTGAAGATTATTTAATATGACATTTGATCTAAATTGCCTAGGGCTTAAACCTGTACTCTTTTTAAATATCCTGCAAAAATAGTTTGAATCTTCATATCCAGACATTTTACTTACTTGCTTAATGTTCACATCACTATTTTTTAAAAGGTTTTCTGCAAATTCCAAACGCTTTGTAGTGATATAATCTATAAAATTAATTCCGCACTTTTCTTTAAATATCTTGCTGAGATATTGTGAACTCAATCCTACTTCATTGGCAACTGACTCTAGCGTTATGTCCTTATTGAAATTTCTATTTATGTATTCGAAAACCTTACTGATTATTTCAGAATTCCTGCCCGGGCATTTCTCGGCCTGCTCTATAATATAATCTACATTCTTTCTACACCAAACTTCCACTTCATCTACCGAAGTTAACTCAACCAGTTCCTGCAACATCCCTATACTTAAAGAATTGTCCAGATGTATACCCATTTTAGACACTGTTCTTTTTAAAAAAAATATGAGTTCTTCAGCATATCCTTTTAAAATATCCATGTTATAAATATTTCCTATTAATTCAGTTATGATTTCGTCAGCAAAATTTTTAGCATTATTTATGTTTCCAGCTTTTATTTCATCAATAAGTTTACCTTCTAGGTCTAAGGGATACTCATAAAAAGTTTCTGAATTTATTTCAATACAATGTAAGGAAAAATGAATTACACTGTTTTGCTCAGATGCTTTTCTTTGTGCCAAACCTGCCTCATTGTATGATATTCTAAAATTTTTAATGTCTGTATACACATTACCAATTCCGATTGAAGCATTAACATCTGCGGCAACCTTTAGCTTTCTTAAAATATCCTGAGCAATTATGACCGATTCATTTACAATCTCTCTGTGCACGAACTTTTCATTAACAGGAATAAATACAACAATAGAATTTCCCTGAGATTTACCAAAAAAACACTTCTTATATAAAGGAAGGTTTCGAGTAACAATTGTGGCTGTTTTTTCCATAATAATTCTACTATTTATACACTCATTGCTTTCTCGGTTATTTATACGTTCTGGGGATATGAGCATAAAGTAACCGGCCTTTATTTCCTCCTGAAGAAATGCTATATAATTTTCCGCCTTTACGGTATCACTATTGCCATTCATAAAAGCAGCTACAAGTTCGTTCTCCATGTATGGCTTAATTGCTCTAAGCTTTGCATCAATGAATTCTACGAGGTCACAATTGTTCAATTTTTCATCAATCTGACCTAAGACTTTATTTATTTTTTCAACTACCTCCTGCTCGTTTACAGGTTTTAAAATATATCCCTTTACTCCAATATCCAAAGCTTGTTTTACATATTCAAAATTATTATATGCTGTCAAAATCAGTATACATGAATTGAGATCATCCTTGATGATTTCCATCGAAGCATCAATACCGTTAATACCAGGCATTTTTATATCCATTATAATTAAATCAGGTTTAAGCTTTCGATTTAATTCTATTGCCTGTCTGCCATTTTCAGCTTCACCAACAATTTCTATATTACTGAAATTTTTTGATATCAGCGCTCTCAAAACATATCTTGATAGAAATTCATCATCTACAATCAGAAGCTTATACATTGGCATCCCCCATTTCTGCTAAAGGTCTTAAGAACTCTTCCTTTTTCATATCTTTTTTTAATATAACCCTGAGGAATATGCCGTCAGAACATTTAATTTCAACTGTAAAATCAATGATTCCTTCATACTGTACAAGGGCATTATTCAATATATGATCTACAAAATCTATGATACTCAAGTGATTGATATTTATGTCTTCAAACTCACTGCAATTAACATAAGTAACATCAAACCTGTTTCCATAGCGAATTTTTAGTATTTCAATATAATTGCGTAAAGCCTCTAATTCTTTTGAAAGCAAAACTTGTGTATCACCATTATAAAAATACCGTAAAAGTTCACAGGACATTTGAAGCATCATTTGGGTTTTGGGAGCATTCTCCAAATATGCCATTTGTCCTGCATTAACTACAAACATCTGAGTAACTTCATCAAATCTTCTTAGTTTCATTAAACCACCTTTATCCTTGAATATTTTACTAACTATCGTAAAATACTCTCATTCATCAACAATTTCAATTTGTTTTTCCATAGGTATTTCTACAACATAACAATCATTCATGTACGTTCTTTCAGGAAGTGTTACCAGAATATTTACGATATTACACCTATAAACAAAGGCCGAATAGTGCCATACCCCAGGATTAATACATACAACTACTCCCTTTGGTATACGAAAAATTTCTATGTCCTCAACAGGTGCTACTGCATTTGAGGTAGCAGGTCCAACATGCATAAGAATATCTCCATCAAGCGGTATTATCATCTCTCCCGTATAATTGTGGTATTCAGAGGTATCAATAATCAGTGGTCTCTTTAAAAGCCGACATAAAGAAAAAGAAGCTAAGTTACTATTTCCAAGCGGCAGCTTAATGATATCCCTATAAAACTCAACCGGTTCTTCACCGAATTTAACCCCTTTAGGATTAAGCACATCAGAGTATGTCCCATATTTTGAAAACTTCTCCATACACAGTTCATTTATCTGCTTTTTTATCATAATAAATATCATCCCTTTCACTTTGCTAAAAAGCACAAAATATATATTTACTTAATTTATACATTAAAATGGAATTTTTAGGGTTCGTCATATGTTGCCAACCGTAAGCTATACACGCCTCAAACTTTCATTTACCTGTTTTGTAACTTTTACTGTATTACTCCAATCACTGATATATCAACTGCTTATATATCTATACCTATATGCTAAAAAGTTTCGGATATTAATATCCACTAAGAATAAGAACATCCGAAACATTTAACTTCTGAGCATACTTTTAAATTAGTTTAGAAGGATTTTTTCAATATCTTAATAATATCTTCCTTACTTGCTCTTTTCGGATCAAGATTAAGCCCTCCACCCATATACTTCGTTGTTCCAGTCGCAATCTCATCAAAATCCGATTCCTTGACTCCTTGTTTGCTAAGTGGAATATTCATGCCTATATCATTGATTAGCTTTTCAACTTCTTGCACACTGCTCTCACAGCTGCAGCATCCACCATTTTCTTCACAACATATTTCATCACGGAGAAACATACCTATATTCTTGTATTTTTCAGGTTTGGAATCCATACTGAATCGCATAGTATGAGGTGTCATTGCCGCAAGACTTTCTCCGTGGACAGTTTCACATACTCCGCCTACTGCATGAGATATGGCATGACATAAGGTTATAACAGCTGTTGCAATTGAAAAGCCTGCCAAAGTATCTGCATAAGCCAATGCAGTTCTTGCCTCTATATCATCACCGTTTTCAACAACCCTTCTTAAATACTTTCCAACTATTCTCATAGCTTCTTCTGCCATTTTATCCGTAATAGGAGTAGCACTATTACTCGTATATGCCTCAATAGAATGTGCAAGCACATCAAACCCTGTTGCAGCAGTAATCTTCTTAGGTACGGATAACATGAGTTCCGGATCTACAATTGCCACCTTTGCATATGTATAATCGCTTCCAAGTCCAGGCTTTTCCTTTGTAACGGGATTTGTTATAACAGCATAAGGTGTTGCATGGCTTCCAGTACCAGATGTAGTTGTAATTGCAATTATGGGAAGCGTTTTTTCTGTTGCAGTTAAATCATCAGGATCTCCACTTGGACAATAATTCCATATTGGTGCATTATGTCCCATTGCTACAGCAATTCCTTTTGCTGCATCAATTGCACTGCCTCCGCCTAAACCTATAATAACATCACAGCCTGTTTTTTTACCAAACTCAGCACCTGCATCTACTTGTGTTGAAAAAGGATTTGGACTTACCTCGTAGAATAACTCTGATTCAATGCCGCTTTGTGCCAATAACTTTTGAATTCTAGAAACCAACCCGCTGTCCTTGAAAAAAGGACCGGTTGTGACTATTAATGCCTTTTTGCCGTATTGCTTTACGTACTCACCCACTTCATTCAATTTACCGGCTCCAAAAACTATTTTTACAGGAACGAAATAGGAAAAACTGTTGATCATAATAATATATTCTCCTTTTTTATATTTTTAAAATTTTTATCTCATCAGCATCCCGCCGGTGACGTCAATAGTTGCGCCAGTTATATAATCCGCCTTATCCGATGCCAGAAAAGCAACTGTGTATGCAACTTCCACAGGATCTGAAATCCTACCTAAAGGTATTCTTTCAATGTATTTAGCTTCATTTTCTGCAAGCTCTTTTTTATTCATTGGAGTTCTCATCATTCCCGGCGCTACTGCTGTTACATTTATTCCATACTTGGCAACTTCTCTGGCAAGTGAAACTGTAAAGGTTACAACTCCTCCTTTTGCTGCTGCATAATGGGCATGGCCACTAGTTGAACCATGAAAAGCAGCCTGTGAAACAATATTAATAATTTTACCCTTGCTTTTTCTTCCAATCAGGTGCTGTACAACCCGCTTACTAAACATAAAGGGTCCTGTAAGGTTTATTTTTACTGTTTTTTCCCATTCTTCATCAGTCATACTTTCAACGTAAGCTGTTGGCCATACTCCAGCATTATTCACAAGGATGTCTACTTTGCCATAAGTTTCAACAGTCTGTGCAATGACATTGTCTACATCACTTGCCTTCGTAATATCTCCATATAAAGGTATTGCACGTGCATCATATTTTTCATTAAGCTGATCTACAAACTTAAAAACATTTGCCTCGTCAACTAAATAATTTACAACTACATTAGCTCCTTCTGCTGCCAAAACTTCGCTTATTGAAGCTCCTAAACCGCTTCCCCCGCCTGTTACAATTGCTGTTTTGCCATTCAAATTAAAATCCATATCCTTCCCCCCTTCTTTTATTTTGATATATAATGAAAAAATAATTTCGAAAGAATGACATCAGCTGTCAGCCTTGTCAAACATCTCAATTACTCTTCTAAATTCCTTATACTTCCTCATATAAACTTCGTTTCTTTTTGCATCGGGATAATAATGCTTCTTATTTTTTACCATAATATCTATTGCTTTCTTGAAGTCATTATATTCACCTATTGCTATAGTAGTACAAACTGCAGTTCCTAAAGCTCCTACCTGTGATGCCTCAGTTGTAATTATCTCCATATTCAAAACATCCGAAAATACCTGACACCAAATATCGCTATTAGTAGCTCCTCCAGAAAGTACTGCTTTATTTCTTACAACTCCTGCGTTTCTGAGATTTTCTATATGCATTAAGTGCGCAAAAGCCACTCCTTCAAACAAAGCTCTTAACATGTGAAATATATTGTGTTCTGCCTTAATTCCAAAAAATGATCCATCCATATTTTTGGAAAGCTGCGATTTAAACAAAAAAGGCATATAAATAATATTTGACTCTTCAATATTAATTTCGTTTATTTTTTCATCAATTATTTTATAAAGACTACCGTTTGAAATATCAAATAAACCAATCTCCTTTATCACATTGTCAACAAACCATTCAAGGTTTACAGCAGATGTCGCACTTGATTCTACATATATATACCTGTCAATATCAACAAAGAGCGAACATTTCATAGTTTGCGCACTATACACAAGTTCTTCCCTAATTCCGGTATTCACATTCCAGGTTCCTGCGATCAAGCTATATTTGTCATCACCAAAAACACCACTTCCAAGTGCACATGCAATTACGTCATAAACCCCTCCTGTCACAGGCGTTCCCATACTTAAGCCAGTTTCTAGTGAAGCTTCCTCAGTAACATTCCCTGCTATATCTGTGGTCTTTCTTAATGGAGGAAGCTTCTCAAACATTTCTTCTATCCCAAATAGCTTTAAAACTTCCTTATCCGTATTTTTAGTACTGGGATTTAATAGCCCGGAATTACTAGCATCAGTGTATTCTATCCCTACATTTCCAGTCAATTTATAAATAATCCAGTCTTTAACCATAAAAATCTTTTCGATTTTTTTATAATTATCCTGTTCATTTATTTTTAACCAAGTTAATATCGGAATAGCTTGACCAGTCCACAAATTTTGGTATAAATTTTTGTAAGCGCTTTTGCCTTCCATCTCCCATTCTAGGAGGAGTTTAATTGCCCTTGCATCCATTGAAGATACGGCTTTTCTTACTGGTTTATTATCTTTATCCAAACAATAAAGACCGGCTCCATGCCCACTGTTACCAATTCCAACTATATCTGAAGGGTTGATGTTTGATTTTTTTATAGATTCTTTTATTACAAAAGCTGTATTTTTCCATTGCAGTTCCATATCAATTTCCGCACAAACACCATGGTTCTCAACCACTGTATTTATAAGGCTGGAGGCTATTTCTTTACCATCTGTTGTAAAAATTACTGATTTTGTGGTTGTTAAGCCATTATCAATACATAAAATGTATTTTCTCATTAATTCCTCCCGCTAAAAAAGCTACAGTCTATTTACCCACTGCATTTTCCATCTATTCTAGGCATCTTGTTACCACTTCAACAAGTTTTTCTTTTTAATAAATCCATCTCCACTATCCATACTTTTAATTACTGTCTTTACCACATGCCTTTTGGTTATTAACTCAACTTTCCACATTAAAGTTTGCTGATGCTTAAGCGTATCAATGCTTTGTTGCCGTTGCCAAAATAATTGCTATAATTTGTAATGGTTCACTGCAGTTTTTCTAACCCAACTTACCATTGATAATCTTGAGCATCTATAATTATTTTAAGCTGGTAAAGTTGAGTTATTAAGTAGTTTTAGCATTTGTATCAGTTCCGGTCTGAATAGCAATACCTTTACTTGTTCCCAAACGAGTTGCTCCTGCTCTAATAAGATCAAGTGCAATTTCACGGTTATTAACACCTGTAGATGCTTTCACTCCCATATCAGGCCCAACGGTTTTTCTCATCAGCAAGATATCTTCAACAGTGGCCCCGCCAGTACTCATGCCTGTTGAAGTCTTTACATAATCTGCTCCTGCGTCTTTCGCAAGTAAGCACACTTTTATTTTTTCTTGTTCTGTTAAAAGACAGGTTTCAATAATTACTTTAGTTAACGCCTGCCCTGCTGCTGCATCAACAACCGCTTTAATATCTCTAGCTACCAAATCATAATTTCCGTCTTTTACTGCTCCTATATTAATTACCATATCAACTTCCTGAGCTCCGTTTGCGATTGCGTCACGCACTTCGGCAGCCTTAACAAGTGGTGTGTTAGCTCCTAAAGGGAATCCGATAACTGTGCATACTTTTACTTTACTTCCTCTAAGAATACTCGATGCATACCTTACATGTGTAGGATTTACACAAACAGATGCAAAGCCCCATTCCATTGCCTCTTGACAGAACTTTTCTATTGTCTTTTTTGTTGTATCAGGTTTTAATACTGTATGATCACATGTAGCAGCCAGATTATTTATGTCCACTTCATTAGGTAGGCTTTCTAAAACCTCTTGTGTATTTTTTTCTATAAGCATGTTTTTTTCCATCACCTTCACCTCTCAATTTTATGTTAATGTTAAACAACCCTCTTCATTTTCAACAATATCTACTATTCCTGCAATTACCGTATCTATCGGGGCTCTATTCACCAAATTTTTTTATGGCAGACTCAAATATTTGTTTGTTAACCATGTATCTCGAATTCTGTCCTTCAAAAAGTTTAACCATTTCGAGTGCAAGCTTTTTAGGTGAATTATAGAACGCATCATTTGAACCACCTGCCATATGAGGAGTGATTGTTACATTTTCAAGCTTTACAAGCGGGTATTCTTTTCCCGGAGGTTCAACGTCAAATACGTCTAAAGCGGCCCCTGCGATTTTCTTATTTATCAATGCCTCATATATAGCCTTTTCATCTGCTACAGAGGACCTTGAAGTATTTATTAAATATGCTGTCGGCTTCATTTTCTGGATTAATTCTTTGTTAACAAGATTTTCTGTTTCTTTCATTGCCCTGACATGGACGGTTACAAAATCAGACTGCTCCATCAATTTTTCCAGACTTACCATTTCTATTCCATAGGTCGGATTATTCACAAAAGGGTCATATCCTAGAAGCTTAACGTCAAAACCAACAAGTCTCTTTGCAACCTTTTGACCGATTTCTCCAAGTCCGATAATACCAACTGTCTTGCCCGGAAGATCAGGTATATGTCCTGAATTTGAATATGTTCTTACCCATTCTCCGTTTTTCAAGCCAAAGTGCCCTCTGGCAATGTTTCTGCTTTCACTTATTAAAACTCCCACTGTAAAATCAGCAACAGCATCTGCATTTCTGCCAGGGGTATTGAAAACCATAATACCCTTTGAAGTTGCATACTCTACATTGATGTTCTCATATCCAGCACGTAGTACTCCTATTACTTTAAGATTTGTACATGCATCAATCAATTTTTTTGTAACAGTACAAAATTCAGTTATGATAATATTAGCATCCTCACATGCATCTATTATGTAATCAGGTACTTCATAGGCTTCACTTCCGCCATGCTCTACCAATAGATTTATATTCTGAAGCTCTGTAAAATCACTAAGCTTCCAATCTACGGTCTGAACTTCGACGCCAAGTTCCTTGAACTGCTTAAATCCTGATAATATATATTTATTAGGAATAAATAAATCTCCAATTCCAACAAGTTTCATAGCTGTACTCCTTTTATAAATTTGTAATAAGTCAATGAACCTACGGAACCAACACTATTTTTACGGCATTTCGTGCTTTGATTTCGTCTATTGCCTTGTGAAAATCCGAAAATGGCATAACATGTGTAATCAATGGTCTAAATCCGTCCGGATTCTTCCTTAGTAAGTCTACTGCTGCTTGAACATGTTTAACTGTTGAATCGGATGTGCCGTATAAGACCAACTCATTATAATGGATGGTACGGCTGTTCATGCTAAGCATTTCATCTCCTACTGGCAAACTCGCAAAGTACGATACATATCCGCCTTTTCTGGCATACAAGGGAGCTTTACTCTGCACTCCATTGTTAGGAGCAGTGATAAGTACAAGATCAAAGCCTTCGACCTTTGAAAGTTCTTTAAACTTCCCATCAATTTCATCTGGAGTCAGAACTGTCAAGCCCATATCCCTTGCCATATCAGACCTTTTTCCCGGGAATCCCACACAAACTATGTTTTTAACACCTTTCTCCCTGGCACATAACGCATGCAACATACCGAGTGGCCCAAGTCCCCATATAAGTACATTCTCAAGCTCTTCTTCAGGCACACGATTGATATCGTTTATTGCACATGACATTGGTTCGCTAAGGGAAGCTACCGTGGCATCCAGATCTCCTATATCAACCAGATGATTCTGTTTAACAGCCTTCGCCGGAATTACTGCATATGGAGCCATCGCACCCGAATAATTAAAACCCATTGCCTCAGCGTTTCTGCACATGTTTGTTTTGCCTTTATTACAGTAATAGCAGTCACCGCAGCCTATTGTGGTAGCCATAGTAACTCTTTGTCCAATTTTATAATTTTCTACATCCTCGCCTAATTCAACTATAGTTCCGCAAAGCTCATGCCCCATAACCTGTGGGGGCTTTATTCTAGGATTCCCGCTTACAAATGACTTAACATCAGTTCCACAGA
>JAEZIB010000105.1 GCA_023416275.1 Bacillota bacterium
ATCGGCGAGAGCGCCAAGGCGGCACTGCCCCGCTTTATCCAGGTGTTCATCGGCAAGAGTGACGACTTGGACTGCGGCATGGCCTTTGAGCGCAAGCTGTTCTTAATCCGCAAGATGGCCGAAAAAACCATTCCCCAAATGAGCGAAGACCACGGCGGCATCTTTTATTTCTCCAGCCTTTCCTCCAAGACCATTGTGTACAAGGGCATGCTTACGGCATCGCAATTGCGCAGCTTTTATCTGGACTTGTCGGACCTGGATTATGAAACCGCCTTGGCCATGGTCCACTCCCGCTTTTCCACCAACACCTTCCCCAGCTGGGAAAGGGCGCACCCCAACCGGTTTCTGGTGCACAACGGCGAGATTAACACCATTCGGGGCAATGTGAACTGGATGAAGGCCCGCAAGCGGGACACGGTCTCCCCGCTGTTTGACGACATATCCAAGGTCTGCCCGGTGATTGATGAAACAGGCAGCGACAGTTCTATGTTTGATAACTGCCTGGAATTTTTGTACCTGATGGGCCGGTCGCTGCCCCACGCAGCCATGATGATGATTCCCGAGCCCTGGGAGAAAAATGAGCTCATGTCCCAGGAAAAGCGGGAATTCTACAAGTATCAAAGCTTTCTCATGGAGCCTTGGGATGGCCCTGCCGCCATGGCCTTTTCCGATGGTGATGTGATCGGCGGCATGCTGGATCGGAACGGCCTGCGCCCCTCCCGATACTATGTCACGAAGGACAACCGGGTGATCCTGGCTTCCGAGGTCGGTGTGGTAGACTTAAAGCCCGAGAACGTGGCCTACAAGGGCCGCCTGGAACCGGGCAAGATGCTGCTGATTGATACGAAGCAAAAGCGGATCATTTCAGATGAAGAACTAAAAAGCAGTGTCGCCAGAGAATACCCCTATCAGGAGTGGAACAAGGAGCACATTTTGCCCCTGGAAAGCCTGACGGCAGCAGCCTTTCAGCCGCAGCCGGTGCCCCAGAATCTTTTGACATTGCAAAAGGCCTTTGGCTATACGTATGAGGATGTGTACAAATTCCTTATGCCCATGGCCATCGCGGGGGAAGACCCCATAGGCGCCATGGGGATGGATACACCCCTGGCAGTGCTGTCGGAAAAGCCGCAAATGCTCTATGTCTATTTCAAGCAGCTGTTTGCTCAGGTCACCAACCCGCCCATCGATGGCATTCGCGAGGAGATCGTGACCTCCGCCAGCGTCTTTTTGGGCACCTCCGGCAATCTGCTAAAGCCTGACCAGGTCGAACCTCACAGCCTGCTCTTGCCCCATCCCATTTTGACCAATGAGCAGCTGGCGGCCATCAAGGGGCTGGATAACTGCCATTTCAAAACCTGCGTGATTTCGCTGCTGTATAAAATCAGCGACGGGCCGGGGGCGATGGAAAAGGCGCTGCACATCATTAACCGGCAGGCGGCAAAGGCCATTGCCGAGGGCGCGAACATCCTGGTGCTATCCGACAGGAGAATCAATGACGAATATGCGGCACTGCCGGCGCTGATCGCCTGCTCCGGGCTGCATCACAGCCTCATCCGCCGGGAGATTCGCACCAATGTAGGCATCGTTTTGGAATCAGCCGAGCCGCGGGAAGTGCATCATTTCTGCACGCTGCTGGGCTATGGCGTCACCGCCATCAACCCCTACCTCGTGTTTGACACCATCCGCGATATGGAGGGAAAGGGCCTGCTTTCCGGTATCGACGCCAAAGAGGGCATTGCCCACTATATCAAGGGTACGGTCAAGGGCATATTGAAGGTGCTGACTAAAATGGGCATCTCCACCATACAAAGCTATCACGGCGCGCAGATTTTTGAGGCGGTGGGCATCTCCCAGGCGGTGATCGACAAGTACTTTACCCATACCCCCACACGGCTGGAGGGCATTGGCCTGGAGGAGATTCACAAGGAAAATCAACTGCGCCACGAAAGCGCGTTCGCTGTCAATTCGCCCTATACCGATACGCTGGAAACCGGCGGCACCTTTCAAAACAAGGCCGACGGTGAGGAGCATTTGTACAACCCCGAAACCATTTATCTTTTGCAAAAGGCCTGCCGCTCAGGCGATTACAGCCTGTTCAAATCCTTTTCCAAAAAGATCAATGAGGAGCAGCTGGCCACCCTTCGCAGCTTGTTCGACTTTAAGTTTATCCCCGGCGAAACCATTCCCATTGAGGAAGTGGAGCCGGTGGAGGCAATCGTCAAGCGCTTCAAAACCGGGGCCATGTCCTACGGCTCCATCAGCCGCGAAGCGCATGAATGTCTGGCCATCGCCATGAACCGGCTGGGCGGCAAGAGCAACACCGGCGAGCGCGGCGAGGACCCGGAGCGCTTTGAAACCATGGAAAACGGCGATTCGAAAAAGAGCGCCATCAAGCAGGTGGCCTCCGGCCGCTTTGGCGTCACCAGCAATTATCTGGTCAACGCCAAGGAGATTCAAATCAAAATGGCCCAGGGCGCCAAGCCTGGCGAGGGCGGGCAGCTGCCTGGCCACAAGGTGTACCCGGCCATTGCCAAAACCCGCCATTCCACCCCGGGTGTGGATTTGATTTCCCCCCCGCCGCATCATGACATCTATTCTATTGAGGATTTGGCGGAGCTGATTCACGACCTGAAAAATGCCAACCGCGAGGCACGCATCAACGTAAAGCTGGTGTCGGAAGTGGGCGTTGGCACCATTGCCGCGGGCGTGGCCAAGGGCAAGGCGGATGTGATTTTGATCAGCGGCTATGATGGCGGCACTGGCGCGTCGCCGCTGACCAGCATCAAGCACGCGGGTCTGCCCTGGGAAATGGGCTTGGCTGAAACCCACCAAACCCTGGTGCTAAACCGCCTGCGGGACAGGGTGATATTGGAGACCGACGGCAAGCTGCTGACCGGACGTGACGTGGTCATCGCTGCCATGCTAGGCGCGGAGGAATTCGGCTTTGCTACCACGCCGCTCATCGCCCTGGGCTGCGTGATGATGCGGGTATGCAACTTAAACACCTGCCCTGTCGGCATTGCCACCCAGGATGAAAACCTTCGCAAGTGCTTTACCGGCAAGCCCGAATATGTGGAAAACTTTATGCGCTTTATCGCCAGGGAAATGCGGGAGATCATGTCCCGCCTTGGCATACGCACCATCAATGAGCTGGTGGGCCGCACCGACAAGCTCAAAACCAAAGAAAACCTGCGCCACTGGAAAGCGAACAAGCTGGACCTGTCGCCCATCCTCTACCAGCCCTACGCCGGGGCGGATGTGGGCCGCTACCACAAGCAGGATCAAAAGCACAACCTGGAAAAAAGCCTGGGCATGAAAAAGCTGCTGCGTATGTGCCGCCCGGCGCTGGACAGCGGCACGCCCATTCGCGCCAAGCTGCAAATTCGCAATGTGGATCGCGTGGTAGGCACCCTGGTAGGCAGCGAGATCTCCAAAAAGTATGGGGAAAAGGGCCTGCCCGCCGATACCATTCACCTAAAGTTTGTGGGCTCCGCCGGCCAAAGCTTTGGCGCATTTGCGCCCAAGGGCCTGACCCTGGAATTGGAAGGCGACGCCAACGACTATTTCGGCAAGGGCTTATCCGGCGGCAAGATCATCGCTTATCCGCCCAAGGACGCGGGCTTTGCGCCGGAGGAAAACATTCTCATCGGCAACGTGGCCTTCTATGGCGCTACCGAGGGCGAAGCGTATTTAAGCGGCGTGGCCGGCGAGCGCTTTTGCGTGCGCAACAGCGGCATTACCGCCGTGGTGGAGGGCGTGGGCGACCACGGCTGCGAGTATATGACCGGCGGCCGCGTGGTGGTGCTGGGAAGTACGGGCCGCAATTTTGCGGCCGGCATGTCCGGCGGCATCGCTTACGTGCTGGATTTTGATCCGGTTTGCTGCAATAAAGCCATGGTGCTGCTGGAAGATTTCGCGTCTGATAAGGAAAAGCAGCATGTGAAAGAACTGATTGAGAAGCATGTGGCCTTAACCGGCAGCCCGGTGGGTGGAAAGCTGCTTGCCGATTGGGAAGAAAGTGCCAAACGCTTTACCCGTGTCATCCCCAAGGATTATAAGC
>JAEZIB010000123.1 GCA_023416275.1 Bacillota bacterium
CTCAAGTTCTTTAATCCTTGAGTTATCGCTATTTTCAGGTTCTTTAGCAGCAGTTACCCAACGCCTCAAAGCAGGCTCTGATACATCAAGGCTCCTACTAACTTCGCTAATAGATTTACCTTTTTCAATAACCATTTTTACAGCACTTGCTTTAAATTCATCATCATATCTTTTTGGCTTATTGCTTCCCATTTTGTCTGCCCTCCATGATTTTATTATACAATCACGAGGTTGTGTCCGTCAAAGTCAGCATAACTCAGAACCCGAAAACAAATCAGTACATATAGAATCAGAAAATAACAGTATAAATCCAATAAACGGCATAAATGAAAACCTGGATGAAGCTGAGCAGTTATATATAAATGAAAAAGCAAAACAGGATGAAAAGAAAGCCAAGCAAGAGTACATTGAATTTAGAGTGTACTCAATATCACAAAATAATAATAATCAAATTGTTGATGCAGAGCTGGATGATGAACCAGTGAAAACAAAAGTTAACTCTCTAAAAGTTTTAAATAATAAAAAATTATTTGCTAAGATTATAAAACCAATTTCTTATGTAATATCTGCTTGTAAATCTCGGTTTTCAACCAAAAATGAACTGGAGGGAGGTCACCAGTGACCCTCCAAGAACTTATCCATTTAACTAGGATACTGAAAAAGAAAATGTATATTTATACAGAAAATATGAATAGTCATAAAGTTAATAGTTAATAATAGTTATACTTGAAATTATAATAATGTATAGTATAATTATTGCTAGAGGTGAAGTTAAATGAAAAATTTTATTGACAGGGAACAAGAAATGCAATTTTTAAATGACGAATACAATCGGAAGGGTTCTTCTCTGGTGGTTCTTTATGGTAGGCGCAGAGTAGGTAAGACAGAGCTGTCATCTGCGTTTATACGAAATAAAAATGCACTGTATTTTCTTGTTACCGAAGAAAGTGAGCTGCAAAATCGTAATGCCTTTAAGGAGTCTATTGCAGAATTTTGTGATAACGACCTATTAAGAAATGCAAAGGTAGACAGTTGGGAAATTTTATTTAAGACACTTCTTACAAAAGCTATTGGAAAAAAATTGGTTTTAGTAATAGATGAATTTCAATATTTAGGGAAATCAAATCCTGCATTTCCATCGGTTTTACAAAAAATATGGGATACTATGCTGAAGGATCAAAATATCATGGTAATTCTTTGTGGATCATTAATATCAATGATGGAGAGTCAGACATTGAATTATACTAGTCCACTGTATGGCAGACGAACAGGGCAAATTAAACTGAAACAAATACCTTTTGCATATTATCAGGAGTTTTTCCCAAAGAAGAAACGAAAGGATTTAATTGAATATTTTGCGGTTACAGGTGGTGTGCCAAAATATATAGAGCTTTTTTATGATAGTGATAACATTTATTCTGCAATTGATAAAAATGTCTTATCAAAACAAAGCTTTCTTTATGATGAGCCGAATTTCTTATTGCAGCGTGAAGTTACAGAGGTCGGAAGTTATTTTTCCGTTATAAAAGCAATTGCTGCAGGTAATCAAAAGTTGGCTAAAATAGCTGGAAACTTGGAATTAAAGCAGACTGGATTGACAAAATATCTAAAAACTTTAATTGACCTAGATATTTTAGAGCGAGAAGTTCCTGTAACTGAAGAAAATCCTGAAAAGAGCAAGATGGGACTATATAAGATAAAGGATAATTTCATTCTTTTCTGGTTTAAATTTATATATCCGAATTTAAGCTTTATTGAGTCTGGAAACAAAGAGCTTGCTATGAAAAAGATAAAGGCAAATCTTACAGATGGTCATATCAGCTATGTATATGAAGATATATGCATAGAGGAAATGTGGAAGCTGAATGCTGAGGAAAAATGGGACTTCACTTTTAATAAAGTAGGTAGATGGTGGAGTAACAATAAGGAAATTGATATTGTTGCCTTTGATAGTACAGGGACGGATATAATCTTTGGAGAGTGCAAATATTGGGAAGGCAAAGTTGGGGTCAATATTCTGTCTGAACTTGAAGAAAAGGCAAAGTCGGTTGCATGGAAAAAAGAACTCCGTAAAGAGCACTTTATCCTTTTTAGTATAAATGGATTTACAGAGGAACTGGTTGAATTGGCTAAGACAAGGGATGATGTTGTTTTGAGTGAGTAACTACTTGATTCTGAAGATAATAAAAATTATATCCTGCTACCAAGGTCTTTAGTGGTGCAAAATATCATTTTTGTAGTAACCAAAGCTATCGAGAAGAGTAGACTATGATAATGTTTTGATTGGATAACTATGTAAACCGATATGCAATAGTGTACCATGAACTTGGGTGAAAAATTTATGAAAAATTATATCTAATTAATAAAACGAGATGCTTTCTCGGTATAAAAATTCCGCCTTTCAAAATAAATATAAAAGTACATAACCTCCTCCAAAAGTTTATCATCAGTGGAGGTTTTGAGGTTGAGTTACTGGATGAATGATGTCGTTTGCAAGGTGGTTTTATCGAGGAGCATGGCATCAACGCCGCTTCACTAAAGTCAATTACGATAATAATATACAGAATAGAGGGGAACTAAATGAACGTAAAAATTGCAGTGGCTATAATGATTTTACTTTTTAATATCATTTGTGGTTTACCTGAATTACAGAATACAGGAGAACGAATAAATGAAAAAAGGAAGGCCTCGGACAAACAAGAGTCTGTTTCAACAGTAAATTCAGTAGAGAAAGATGAAGAAAGTATTCGTAAATTGCTTCAGGATTTTACTGATGCTGCCAAAGAGAAGAATAAAGATGATATTTTGCAGTACTTTGCTCTGAATGAATATATCGAGGGTTATAATCTTGAAATGATGAAAAAGGATTTTGGTGAAATGGCCAAGAAGCCTACTTACGAAGAAAGGCTTCTTAATATGGAAAAAAAGTATAACTTGTTTTTGTTTGGGTTTACGTTAACAGAGGATGAAATGGCAGAGAATGAACTAGCTCTTGATGACGCCATTAAAAGTTTGCAGCAACTGAATCTAAATGAATTAAGTATTCAAAGAGTCGATACCCCAAATGAAGAAAAAACAGAAACAGAAGCTTTTGAAAAGATGATAAGAAACCGCTGTACGAGATACGGAGCTGAGAGTATAGCTTACAGAACAATATTGTATAGTTGCGGTGAAAATACCTATTATTGTGGCTTTGAACTTTTCAAATATAATGGAACATGGAAAATAAATGAGTTAAGAGCATCTGTTACTTTGGTTGACGCTAACATTGTGACCACTACATGCAGTGAAAAAGAATATTTAGAGATTATTGAAAAGAAATAAAAATTGTTTTTTTGGTCAGAATTCCCGGAGTTCTTGTTCTATATGCAGTCATTCATATTACTGTTTGACGGCACAAAAAACTTAATGTCAAAAGTACATCCCCTTCAAATCCACAAGCCCAACATTACCCATTTTTCCAGCAGCTTCTACCAATTCATTGGTAAATCCTGATTTTGAAAACAGCATATAGTGCTTGTTTTTAAATTGTTTTAATAGCTCACCTTTTTCCATTAAATCATTTAAAACGCCTATGCCCACAAGCTCATTTTTCCACTTGCATTCTCCAAAGATAGCATTTTCATCATCTACAGCTAGGACATCAATTTCCTCTTGGCGTTTTTTAACAGGGTTATTACCCCACCATCTACCAATCCTCCCGAATACAAATGGCAAGGACAGCTTTGCATTTTCACGCATAAGATATTGAACACACATCTGTTCAAATATTTGACCCATATAATTTGATAGCTGGGGAGCAATAGCTTTGTCATAAACAATATCAGATAGACCTGTTGCTATACTGCTCATATTGTTAGGAATAAACCTATACCAAAAGCGGAACATTTGGTCATCCAGCAGATAAATACTTTTCCGCCCTTCATCTTCAGTAAGTGGTTTATCCTTTTTAATAATTCCCAATGCCATTAGAGCAGATATATATTTTGCACATTTATTACTCTCAAGACCGTTCTTTGTGGCAATTTCATTTAGCTTTGAGGCTCCGTTTGCAATGGCTGCAATAATTCCGTTGTAGGTAGCAGGCTCTCTTAATTCCTGTTTTAGTAGATTAACTGGTTCTTCAAATAAGTGTCCAGATTCACTCAAAAATAAGTTTTCTATATTCTCCTTAAGGCTCATATTTAACCTGACCCTTGACAGATATTCAGGTATTCCACCTGTTATTCCATATAATATAGCTTGCTCCTCTATGGCAAAACATTCCAGTAGTAAAGCAGATTCATAATAGGTAAAAGGCTTGATCTTAAACTGTGCAGTTCTTCTTCCGTATAATGGGCTTTTATACCCTAATACCTGATACTCCATGAAGCTCATGGATGAGCCGCAAAGAATCAAAAAGAGCTTGCTATCCTTCAGCTTCATATCAATATGGGCTTGCAGAATTGATGAAATTACCCTGTTGCTTTGAGCGAGATAGGGGTACTCATCAATAACCAGTATAACCCGTTCATCTTGTGATATATTGTAAATATACTCAAAAGCCTTTTCCCAATTGGAGAAATATACATTCCCCTGGGACTCCTTTGAAGTAACACTAAATACATCTGAACTGAAATTTTCTATATTTATAATATCATTTGCCTCACGAGCAATAAAATAGATGGCTTTTTTACCTTTGCAGAATTCTTTTATAAGAGTGGTTTTTCCGACTCTTCGCCTGCCGTATATAACTGCAAATTCAAATTGACCGCTTTCGTACATCGAATTTAATTTTTTTAATTCCTGGTGTCTGCCGACAAACATTGATATTCACCTCTCGATTTATCAACTCGTAAGTTTGCAACTTATAAGTTGATATTATCATAATAACACTATAAATTCAAGTTAGGTGAAATATTACCCGATAGATCCCAAAATTATTAGACTAAAAATCTTAAACGCAAAGGCATAGCTTTTTCAATTTGATATAATTCCAGTTGATTGAAAAACTACAATATATAGTTGAAATATTCTAAAATTTGCCATAAAATAGGATGTAGCTTAAAATAATCTGAATATAGTTATGAATACTTGAAATTTATGTATTATAAAGATGATAATTTTAATTTTTTCGTGAATTTGATAAGACAGTTTAAAAAATATTAGTATTAAGTATCCTTTGTGAAGATTTTAGAGCGATTTATTAAACTTATAACTTATCATAGCCTTCGTCAAGATAAGTTCCAATATTACATGAAAGGTACTTTGATTGTAAGCGCAGAACAATCTTACGTTTATCAAAAAAGATTGCATCCCCTTTCTTTGATTGCTTAAAATAAGTCTATATTAAGGGGATATTAATAAAAGCGACATAATAGAAAATCCTACTGAGCTATATTTTTTATTTCAAAATTTCATTTTTAGTATAATTATATTTGAATTTATGTAACCCTTTTATAGTTTTTTCACCATGAAAAACCTGTGTAAAAGAATTAGCAACTTCTAAATCAATAGTATCGTTATTTAGCAGAAAAATTTTCTGTGAAGAATCACTATTGGTTACTATAAGGCTCTTATCATTGTAAAATTCTAATCTTGAGCCTTTGGTATAAACCTTGCTTATAATAACTTTTTTGCCATCTTTAACTTCTATATAGGTGCCTCTGGCACCAGGATGCTCTCCGATTTTAAAAGATAACAAGACAGAATTTTGCGAAAGTGATGATAAAGCAGTAATAGTATTTGTGGAGGAAATATTAGAAGGAGAATAGTACATTTCTAAAATATAAAACACTATACTCATAATGCCAATGATTGCTATTACAACTAAAAAATAAGAACGAGTATTAATAGTATTTGAATTAACTGATATTGACTCATATGATGGGTCTATTTTAGTTTCAATTGGCATTGCATGTTATATAGATAAATCCATATTCGGGTTTTCAAATTTTCCATATTGCTTAATCAAATAGTCTTCGGAGCCATATCCAACATCGACCCAATCTAATATTAAATCAAACTCTAGAGGAATTTTAATTAATTTAAGATTTTCAGCAGCTTCTTTGCTGTCTATTGAAAATGGACTGTCTGGCTCTTCAAATAGAAAAAAATTTCCCTGAATGATATTGCAATGCTCGCAATGATTTGCATAACATTCGGATTTCAGTGTTTTTGAATAACTTTTATAATAGTTATATTGATTTTTTAAATGCGTTAGCAGCTTTTCTGGTAAAGGCGAAAGCTCACTGGCTATATGTATATCCTTATAGTAATACCAATAAGTTTTATCGTTTTCAAATACAGCTTCTTCAGATATTTCATAATAATTTTCAAGACCAAGACCTATTACGGTTGTTTGTCTATGACATTTAAAGCATTCCTTTTTACCTATTACTATGTATATATGATCACAAATAATGGTAGCGAAATCTGTATTATTCAAAATCCACTTTTTAAACTTTGGATAGTCATATTTATTTTTTACATACCATTTTTTTCTTTCATTATTCCAAAAAGCTCCTAAAGCTTTTACTTCGTCTTTTTGTGAGTATGGAACATCTACTAAAAGTGACATTATATCTAACCTCTCAAAATATTTTATGTATTTATGTATTTTTTACCGTACTCGTTGAATCCTTAAGCTTGAGCAATTGTACATATTTTTAAGATCCTTCTGGCTTTTTGTGCTTAAATCATTTATACTTTCTAATAAATCAGAAAATCATGAATTTTTCTTTATATATATTTTTAAAAATTTAATTAGTAGATAAATTAAATAAATTATAACTGCAAGTGGCAAAAGCATAATAATTGATAGCAATGATATTGAACCCATAACTCTCCTCCATTAAATTCCTAATAAGAAACTAAATGTAACATAAGGCTATTATACATTGCATTTTAATTAATGTAAACTTATTATATAATTACACTAATTATATAATTTTGGAGCAAAACATGAAAATAATTCAAAAAATATCTTATAAAAGTGCAAATTTCTTAACAAATCAGCTGCAGCAGAATCACCGTAAAAGAACCGAATACTACTTCGGTTTTCAGGGCATTTACCAGAGCATAATTAAGATAACAGTTTTAGGAATCTTGGCTGTGGTACTGGGAATTGTAAAACCAATGCTGTTTGTAATTTTGGCATTTACATCGTTACGCTTTTTGCTGGTGGAACACATATGGGTACATATCTAAGATGCTTCTTAATAACAGTATTCACTTTTGTGCCAGCCTCACTGGCAGCTAAGCATTTCAGCAATAATTTAGGTATTGCATATATCATAGGTGTATTTGCAATATCGGCAATAGCAATATTTTTATATGCATCTAAAAATAGCCCACTCAATCAAATATCAAATAAAAGAGCTAAAACATTAAAAAGATTATCAGTAGTTACATTGACTATTTGGCTTGTGATTTCCGTTTGCTTATACTTATTTCAGCAAATGGAACTGACAATATCGGTTTGCATTGGAGTTCTTCTTGAAGTTAGCTCAATAATCCCAGTATTTGAAATACTATATAGAAAATTTGATAAGATTGGAGCAGAAAGATGATTGAAACCGTAATAATTGCTATTGCATTTGCAAGAATAAAGGGTACTGAAATAAAGAAAATATTTAAGCATTGGGAGTTCTGTCCTGTATTTATAGGTGCATTAACTTATGTATTTCTACAGATTGGAATGTTTAAAGGGGATTACTCCTTATTGACTTATGCAAATATTTATAAGGCTTTATACTCTGCAGCTATATTTTTTCTGATATATAGATTTAAAATATACAGGCAGGGTTTCATCGGAATGGGGTTAATGTTTGCTGGAATGGGACTAAACAAGCTAGTCATGTATTTTAACGATTGGAAAATGCCTGTATTCCCGACTATGTCTTTGAAAACAGGATACATAGACATTGACAAGCTAAATACAATTGACGGTTGGCATGTAGTAGGGGATAGTACAACTAAATTAAAATTTCTGTCAGATATCTTTGACATAGGGTATTGCGTAATGAGCTTGGGAGATATACTAGTAAGAACGTTTTTGTTTATAGTGTTATATTATTCTTTTAAGTCTATAAAAAAAGAAACCATAAAACATCCCAATTGCTTTCCCAGCTCTTAAATGCATAAGGATAATCTTTGCCCCATTTATTCTTTAAATCCTCAAGTCTATTTAATGCAATTTCTTCATTTTCAGCCTCAAGCATTTCTTGAAGGACATCCCTGAAGGATTCCATTAAGAAGGACAGAATATCACCCGGGTTTTTAAAGTCATTCTCCTGAATTATTTCCTGAACAAGCTCTTTTGATAATGCACTCATAAAAAAATCTCCCTTCTGGTTAATACTTAGATTCTTTACCAAAAAGGAGTATTTCCTATGTTCCATACACAAAATATTTTACAGCCTCTAATAGTAAGATATCTGCTACATTGCTGCTATTAGTTTATCAGTTCCTACCATATTTATCGCTCTTTTTAAATTATAGGCAAGGAAACTAAGCCCCAGCTCTGCTTTTGCTTTTTCTTTTCCCTTACATAGAAGGTAATGTGCTCCGTGATACCATTTGACAGTTCCGAAGGGATGCTCGGATAAACACATTCGTTCTTTCATCTTGTGTTTATCTTCTCGTATACGAAGGACTACCTTCTTTTGAACTTTATCTTTCCTGCCAAGACTGTGATTGAAAGGATTTGGTGGAATGTTTTTAGGAATAGGATTTAGCTTTAGACTTGGACTGCCATACATTTGTACTGGTACATATTTTGTATCAGGTCCAAAGCATACTGTATACAACCCTGAATTTTGAACCGTCTATTGCTAGAAGTTCCTTCTGATACAAGTCCAGTTTAAGACATAATTTCACAAATGCTCGGAATACGTTTTTGATGGCTTTTGAATTATCCTTACGGAAATCTGATATTGTCCTGAAGTCAGGAGTTAGGCGGTTTAGTAGAAAGAACAATTCTATATTTCTTGTACATTCGGACATTAGTTTCCTACTAGAGCGTATTTTATTGAAATATCCATATACATAAAGTTTAAGTAAATCTCTTGGATTATAGCTAGGTCTTCCAGTGGCGTTTGGAGTTGATCTCTGAAAGCCTAATTTATCTTATTCAGACTATCAATGAACGCATCTATAACGCGAACAGGGTTGTCCTGCCTAATTAAGTCATCAACACAATCAGGAAGCAGTAATATTTGTTCGCGGGTTTGACCAATGATATATTTCATAGAATACCTCGAAATAATATGTATTTAATATATATTATATCATTAAAATGGCGGATTAACTGTGTTATAAGCAATTCTAATGTTGCTGAATGCTAGGTAATCTAGAATAATTATTGCGTTGAATAAATAGAAGTTTATATAGTCTTTTCGGACAGTCTGATTAGAAAATATAAGATAATAATTCAAGGAAGCCGTAACTATGACTGTCAACATTACAAGATATTTCTTCTGAATTTCCGGACTTAAAGGGAATCTCATCTCGAAACTTGAAGTATATGCGTAGGTTGGCAGAAGAATATATTGACAAAGAATTTGTGCAATAGGTGGTTTCACAAATTCTTTGGTCACACAACCTTATTATTCTTAAAAAGCTTAATAGCATAGACGAGAGAAGATGTTACATTGATAAAACTATTGAAAATGGTTGGTCGAGGAATATCCCAACTATTCAAATTGAAACAAATCTTTATGCCAGACGGGTATTGGCAGATAAAATAACCAACTTCAAATCTCTTATGCCTGCAGCTGAAACACTTAAATATCCATACATATTTGACTTTATTGTATTAAAAGAAGGACTAGACGAACGAGATATTGAAGAGCAAGGTGTTAATCTTTATACCTTGCATTTAAACTTCTAAAGTGGAGAGAGAGTAACGATTCAGACCAATTAATTAAGAAAAGTCTGAACTCGTCTTTTTTGTTTTGTAAATTTTAACAATATTTAAGATAAGCATAATGAATTTATATTATTTCAAATTATTTGTGTGACCATACCCCAGAAATTGTAGCAACCTACAACCATTAACCTAGAGGTATTCTCTCTCTATGAAATCAGAGTAAGGTTACAGCTTCCTTATCTTTAAATAATCTAGCTTATCCCAAGATTAAATCGGATAGTGAGAGACTGTCTTTATAATTTAGGAATTGAATAGTTAGAAAATCAGCATTTCCTGATACATATTTGCCTTGCCGCTCACGAATATTTCTACTTGGCTTATCAAAAACGGTTAATACATCTTCGGGCTCTATTTCACTTAATTTCATCTCAATACCTCCTATGCTATTATTTTTCTTCATATCGAATTTTGGTTAGGAGAGCGCCTTCAGTGCAGCTCTTAAAATCTGCTAATTACCATATAAATCCATTATATGCGTATCATGTGAATTCTCATTTTACCCATAAAATTAAAAAAGCTACCTCAGAAAGAGATAACTTTTTTCAACGGAAATTTAAGCAAGATAAACATTAGTTGCTTGCATACCACGCTGGCCTTTTTCCATATCAAAGCTCACTCTTTGACCTTCATCCAAGCTTTTGTAGCCACTTGACTGAATTGAAGAAAAATGAACGAATACATCATCTCCATCATCCACGGTAATAAACCCAAATCCTTTTTCTGCGTTGAACCATTTTACTGTACCATTATTCATATTGGTACCTCCATTAATTATATTATATTTCGTTGTAAAAATAAAAACACACATTCTTGCAAATGACCTTAAATCATCTACAATAATATGTGCAAATAATCATCACTTTTAAAACATGTTTTAAGTATAGCACATGTTTAAGGGTGTGTCAATTTATTTAATACTTGAGTTTCCGTAGTTTTATTCACAGCCTCCTAGTTATGATGGTAATTTAATCAACAGTTCTTAAGAAATGTCTAAAATATAAGCAATCCACGTTCTTTCTGTAGTAGAATTAAGGTGTTAAATCAAAATGCCTACTAAACAAAAATCGGAGGACTCCTTATGTTTAATTCTACAACAAATACATACACTTTGAAACGAGAAATTATATCTTTTTCAAATAAAATTTCTCGTAAGATTTCAAAACCTTAACATGTATTGGTGAAATTCAAAATTAAAATCACATTGTTTGATAATTGTTGAAAGCAATGTGATTTTCCTTCATTTTTTTAACTCGAGTTTATTCTTATCTAATTTATTTTGAAAAAGTTTTTTGAGGTCATTTAGTTGCTCAGGTGATTTAAAACACCGTTTAGGTATAATAAAGCCTGATACTTCTGAAGTAAAAATCCAGAAGTATCTTTTTGTTTCTTCGACTTTAGATACTTTACTCCAGTATGTATTTGAAGAAACAGAAAGGGAATTACACTCAATTCCAAGCTCACTGAAATCAAAACTGAATTCTTCAATCGCTTTGTTATCAATTAAGATACTCTTTTTTAATTTTAGGTATATATTTATTGGTAATAACATCGCAACGAATATTACAATAATCCTTGTTACTAAAATATTTGATTGAGACATTATATATTCATTATTAAAAGAAAATGGAAAGGATATAATCGCAACTATACTCATAATGAAAAGAAACTGATACCATACTTTTCTAAATAATAGTGAAAGATTAAATTTGAAAATTTCATTAAACTGTAAAGATACTTGAATTTCAATATTTAAATTATTAGAAGTACTCATTCTTTACCTCACAAACTAAAATAATTACTTCAATTTTAGTTATTAAGCCATAACCTGTCAATACTTAGATGCGCATTGAGTAAATTAAATGGAAACTAACAGAATAAAAATTGTGCTTGATACAAATGTACTGCTTAATCTTCAAAATCAAAATATCATTGGATATTTAAGAGGCTTTTGGAGCATGGATATGAGCTGTTTATTACAAATTTCTAACTGAATATGAAGAAATAATTACACAAAAATATAGTGCATCAGTAGCAAAAAAATGTTATGAAGACTTTATTATTGTTGCCTAAATATATTTTTAAAATTCATAATGGTAACAGTGATAATGAAACGGCAATGAAAAAATAAATCAATATATTTGTCAAAGTATTTATAATACAATATTCTATCTATATAAGTATATACCAGTACCAGTATTTCCATAGTTACCATACATATATAGTATATATAGAGACTACCTTATATATAAAGGTATAAGGGTATCTTATATATAGCGATGGTGTGTATGCTAAGAAAACGGTAATACTGGTAATGGTCTAATATATAAACGCTAGAACCTGATTTCTGTTTTGCTCTCTAGTTCATTTATGGTAGAATTAGCACATGGATTTATATAAAGGAGTTGTTCCATGTTTAATGATTTTATCAAGCATTATGGCATAATTAGGGATATTCTGAGAGATTGCTTTCTGTATGGATGCTTTTCAAGAGATGGACTTGAAAGCAAGAGGAATGTCAGTTCGAGGAAAATCAGCTATGAAATGCGGCGAATTCAACAGTATGTGGAAGAAAAATATATTAAAATAGACAAAGATGGTAGATGCAAGCTCTTAAGCCTAACTTATGATTTTTTAAGGCATACTGATAATTTTCTTGTTAATACTTATATGACTAAAAGCTTCACACGAACTGATTTGCTTACATATTTTTGTATACTTTTATTCAGCCAGTCTCAAAAGGATGCATGTTCATTAAATATAATAGAAAATGGTTTGGCACAGCAAGCATATTATGAATTTGACAAAATCAGCAGCAAGACTATTGAAAGAAAGCTTTCTGAAATGTCTGGAGAACTAGGGATTTTGTCATGTGAAACAATAAAGAGAACAAAATATTATTCTGTAGCACCGGATATTTTGCACAGCCTTAATAATACCGAACTTAACGAACTTCGGGTTGCAGTAGGCTTATACAAAAATATATTATTTCCTGTGACTGCAGGTTATTATTGTGAACAGACAATAGTGGACTACCTTAATTATGAAAGAAACGCAAGCACTAAGTCTGTTGACTTTTTTAATTACAGGCATGTGCATTTCCATCCGGTAATTGAAGAACAGGTGCTGTGGGAAATTCTAAAGGCTATTGATTATAGAAGAAAAATAATGCTGAATTATCATTCTCCTAAGAATAATGCGAAAGTTGGAGCAAGAAATATATTAAGTCCGTACAAAATCAGATATGATGTACGTCACGGAAGGTTTTACCTGATTTCATTCAGTGACAGCGGTAAATGCAGGGTATCCAGACTTGATAGGATAGAAAGTATTGAGATGCTAAAAGAAGTATTTCATAGAAGTGCTTTTGATGAAGCGTATCAAAAGCAGATGTGTAGCAGTTGGTCAAGTGTGTCGCTTGATGAAGTAAAAGAGACGGAGAATGTGAAGCTTGAAGTTAATATTGATGAATTAACTGAAGGTTATATTATAGATAAAATTATGAATGAAATACAAAATGGGACTCTAGAAAAAATAGGGGACGGGCGCTATATTGTGAGTTTTATCGTTAATAGCAGTGGCGAGCTAATTCCATGGCTCAGAGGGTATGCTGGTAATGTCAGAGTATTGGAGAGTCCGCATTTGGCACAAAGGCTCCTGGGAGACTGGAAGGAGATGTTAAATACATATGGAATTGTTCAATGAAGTAAAAAACAGATACTTTCGGTTGATATATACGATTATTAATGAGTGTGCGGACGGAAAGGCAAAAACTGATATAATAAGAATTATTGACGAAGGTGAATTTGAGCAAAAGGTTATCGGAAAGAATCAGAAATCTTTTGCAGACCTTATTCTAAATAGATGCTCGGAAGACGAAAATTTGAACCTTTTGACTGAAAAAGATGGTAGGTTTTATCCGTCTGTTGAAAATGCTGGGAGGCAGGAGTGCATAAAAGGAAACGAAGATGGGAAGAGTGTTTTGCCACCACTGCCCATACGTTTTACTAAGATTGAAAAATCATGGTTGAAAGCCTTGCTGGAAGTACCTGATATAAAAATGGTACTCAGCGATGAGACATTTGCGAAGCTGCAAAAAGAACTATATGGATTTGACAGTCCTATAAAAAGTGAGTATTTTGAACTGACAAATACAATAAAGCTAGCAGATATAGCCCTAGAAAATAATTATGAAAAGAACTTTCGTATTTTACTAGATGCACTTATTCAGGAAAAGCCGGTAAGATATAGCAATACCGATAAAAAGGGCAATATATATGAGAATATGCTTGCTCTGCCGGTAGC
>JAEZIB010000163.1 GCA_023416275.1 Bacillota bacterium
GCTAAAAATGTTGCTATAGGTGCAGGAATTGGTACTGCAGTTGGTGTTGCAGCTGGCGTATTATTAGCTCCAAAGTCAGGTAAAGAAACCAGAGAAGATATAGCAAATACAACTAAAAAGACTCTTGAAAATGTAAAAGACGGGTTAAATGTTGCAAAAGAAAAGATTGAAGAAATAGTAAAAAAGGAGAGCTGTTGCTGCTGTAATGATGCTGCTGCAGATGAAAACGTATCTGAGAAAGCTGAAGATGCTAATTAATAAAGCTCCAAAAAGCTTTATACTTAAAAGTTAAAGCATTTTAGCTCTATATACGAAAGGAAGTTGCTTATGAGAGTTACAGTAGACCTTACTGCAGTTGCTTGGTTTATAATATTCTGTATAGCTGTTACAGTAGGCATTTTTTTAATTATACTGCTAATCAATTGTCTAAAGGTCGTAAAAAAAGTAAGTAATATAATAGAAAACAACTCTGAGAGCATTACAAATACTATTTCAGCATTACCAGAAACGCTTAAAAGTGTTGATGAGCTTGCAGTCAGTACAAAAGGTACAATAGATAAAGCTAATTCAATTGTATCCTCAGTTGAGGAAAATGTTACAGACTCTTTTTCATTTAATGCAGAAAATATTCTTAACATAATCAATATAGCAAGTTCAGTAATTAAATCAATTATAGGTGCTTTTACTTCATCAAAGTAAAAGCAAACAACATAGGTTGACCAAAATAAATGAAAGTGGGGAACCTCTGCTTCGCAGAGTTCCTCACTTTTCCTTATAATTAAATATATATTTTGTAGCTAAAACTCTCAGAATGAACAATTGCTAGTTGAGTGAATTAATTCTTTTGTTTTTTCATACGGTATGCTATACTAACTTTGTGTAACCTGTTTACATATATAGAACTCAAGTAAATTAATAGTAATGTAATACATAGTTAAACGGTAGTTTATAATTAAATATTTTTACAAAAGATACAAAAGAAATTTAAAATACGATATGGGGTGAAATGCTGTGGATGGAAACATTAAGCTGAGCGCTGCAGTAATAAGTTGTGCCGGCAAAGACTCAGATAAAGATGATTTTTACTTCAATGGCAATTTTTCTAATTGTCATAATACGGAGAGTGTTCAATGCTCTTTCGAGAAATATTCCAATAATTTTATTTTTGCTGTTTCTGATTCAATGGGTATAGATGATGGCGACACGACTGGTATTTCTGCAATAAAAGAAATTAAAAAATACCATGAGAATGTAAAAAGACAGCAATATTCATTAGAATATATCGCAGAAAAAATATCGGAGTCAGTGCAGCTGACAAGTAACCTGATATATAGCAAATCTGCAATATTAAGTAGTCAGAACTCATCAATTCTCACTGGATTCTCTTCAATTATTATAGACAATAATAGGGCTGTTGTGATGAACCTTGGTAATAACGGAGCCTTTTTGTATAGACAGGGTGTCCGGAGTGATGTGTTTGCAAAGAATGACAGCAGAAAAAACCAAAAACTCAAAATGTTAGGGATAACCCCAAATGCAGCAGATATATATAATGATACTGAAAAGATATTGAAATTGGCTGAAGAGGAGTCAAAAACAAAAATTAAAGCATCATCAACTATTGAAATTGAAGAGGACGACATTTTTCTTATCTGTAGTGATGGATTATTAAATTCTATTAGCAGAAGCAGGATAGAGTCTGTTGTTAACTCAGGGCTTGATTGCTCCAAGATGGCTAGCATTTTATATCAAGAGGCTTTGAAAAATGGTGTTGAAGATAGCATTACTATTATGATTGTTAAAGTAGACAAAATTTTAAATATTGAGTATTCGTCCAGCAATTTTAGAAGGTTAAGTCCAACTGATTACAACAATGAAATTATAGATGAACACCCTCATAAAGAAAAAAATATTGTGAATTACATACTTGCTTTTGTTTGTGTGGTGGTTATATCAGGTGTTTTGTTTATGGCATATTTAATTATTCAAAACAGTAATATATTAGCTTCTGAAAAAGAATCAGCAGATAGCACCCAGGTAAGTTCCACTACTTCTGATAATAGCAATGTAGCTACAAATACAGATGAATTTCCAAGTGATACTGGTGCGAGTGATTCTACGTCACAATTAACAGACGATAAGGATCAAACAGATAGCAGTAAACAAAATAATGAAGTTGATTCTGAAAAACTAAATGAAGAAACTCAGACTGATAAGGAAAACAAAGTAACTGACAATAAGCCAAAGGATGAAGCTCAGACTGGCAAAAATAATCAAGCTGAGTCTAATAAAGATAAAACAGAAGGTAATAGTAATAATAGTGAAAATACCGAGTATGATGTACATGTAGTGCAGTCTGGAGAAACACTGAGTTCAATAAGCTACAAGTATTATGGTGATTCCAATAAGTATGATGCTATTATAAAGTTTAACAACATGAAGGATGCTAATAGCCTGTATGTTGACCAGGAACTGAAAATACCAAAATTAAATTAATATTGATGTTTTTGAAATTTAAATAAGATATTGAGAGTACAAGAGAGTAGCTTTTATATAGAAGCTGCTCTCTTGTACTATTTTCTGTTTCGCATAATTATAACGAGGTAAGTAAATCTCCCCCTCTTCTATAAGTGGCGGGTGCCGCTTGGGTTTTCAGGTGGTGAGAATTCTCCCGCCTTGTTGAATCTAGGCGTTATAAAAAAAGTTATAAAAGTATGGAACATATAATAATAAATATCGTCTATAGATATATAGTTTTTTAGTAATAATTAGTAAAAAATTTTCAAAACCGAGGAGGAATTTTTGTGAAAAGAATTATTTCAATGCTGCTTGTAGTTATTATGACTATTACATTTATGGTGCCTGTTATGGCAAGTGATGAAACTTCAGCAGACAATGCATTAGCAAATGCAATTAAGGCAGTAAAGGAAAAAATTGAAATACCAAAAGAATGTAATAAGTTTAATTACAACATTAATAGTGAAGGTGACTTAACTTCCTTTAGCCTAGAATGGACCAATGATACAGAGGGAAAAACCGTTAATGTTACTATTGATGAAAATAATCTAATCAGACGTTATTATTGGTATGATCGTTCTACAAATTCATATGAAAAGAAAATACCAAAGTTTTCAGAAGATCAAGGGCGAGGAATTGCAGAAAAGTTTATTAATAACCTTGATTCAAAACTATTAACTCAATACAAGCTTATTAAACAAAACAATTCATACAGAGAAGAAAATGAGTACGTATTTAACTATGTAAGAGAGGCAAATGGTATAAAATACTATTCTAACAATATAAGTATCAGTATAAATAAGTTTACTGGAGTTGTTAGTAACTATAACTGCACCCACTCCAGCCAAGTTACTTTTGAAGATAATTCTAAGATTATAAGCAACGAGCAGGCAAAGAAAGCGTTTATTGATAAGCTCGGACTTAAGCTGGTATATATGATAAAGACAAAAGACAAGAAGCAGACTTCGTATTTAGCATATGTGCCTAAATATTCAAACAAATACATAGATGGATTGACAGGTGAAGTAGAGGATATAACTGAGTACTACTTATTTGATGAAATGGGTATAAAATATGAAGCAAAATCTATGGCAGCATCAGCAGCAGGCGTAAATATAAGCTTGACACCAGAGGAGATTGATGCTGTTAAGAGTATGTCAGATGTTATGTCCAAAGAAAATGCTGATAAAAAGGTAAGGGGTATAAGCTTCTTTGGTCTTGATGACGGCTTCAAGCTTACAAATTCTTATCTCAGTAAGGACTGGAGAGACAATGAAGCATTTATATGGTATTTTAACTATACAAAGGAAATAAGTAAGGATAAAGTCTTATACAGAGATATACAGATTGATGCAAAGACTGGTGAAATCCAAAGCTTTGGCTTTAATGGTTCACAAGAAGAAAGTACAAAACCAAAAAAGACTAAGGAAGAAGCAAAGGCTATCTGTGAGGATGTATTGAAAAGCCTGATGGCTAGTAAATATGATAAATTAAAATATGATGACAGCTATTCAGATAATTTTGAGAAAAAAACACAGGATTATTTTACTTTCAGATTTGTCAGAATGGAAAACGGGGTAGAATGTCCGGACAATTATGTGCAAGTAACCTATGATAATCTCACAGGAAATGTTAACAGAGCAAATAGTAATTGGAGTAAAAATATAACCTTTGAGGCTCCAAAAGATACAATAGCTATTGATAAAGCTTATAGTATTCTTTTCGATAAAATAGGATATGACATCAGATATGTCAGAGATTATTCAAAGGTAGAGAATGAAAAGGTATGGAGAGAGTCTGAAGGAGCTTATAATGCTGTTTTAGGTTACTTCATTAATACAGATAAACCGTCTGTAATCAGTGCTAAAACTGGTGATATCTTAGATAATTCAGGTGAAATCTATAAGGAGAATGAAGTAATAGATTATACTGATATTAAGGGACTAAAGGCAGAAAATGAGATTAAGATTCTTACTCAAATGTCTATCAGATATTTTGATAGCCAATTAAAGCCTAAAGAAAACTTGCTTCAGAAAGATTATTTTATTTTATTGAGCCAGCTAAATAATCAATTCTACTTCGGTAACAAAATTGATGATGAAGCTATAGAAGAAATGTATAATTCTTTGATATATTCAGGAATAATTACAAAGGAAGAAAAAGCACCAACATCAACTCTTAGCAGAGAGGATGCAGCAAAGTATTTTGTTAGATTCCTTGGGTATAAAAATGTAGCAGAAATAAAGGGTATATACAAAGCTAACTTTAAGGATGCTAATAAAATTAATCCTGACATGATAGGATATGTTTGCATAGCATCGGGCTTGAAGGCAATGAATGGCAGTAATGGAAACTTTAATCCAAAGAGTAAAATGACTAGACTTGAAGGACTTTTGAGTATTTATAGTTATTTGAGTAATAAATAAACACCTTGCCAAAAATCTTTGTTGAAAAAACTCAACTGTCCCGAATTAAAAGCCCTCGGTGTTAACCTTTGCAATTGATAAGCTTCCCACACTGGCAATTTTTAAATGGGAAGGCGGAGCTTATAAGACAGAATGCATTTTAAATATAAAAAGTAGGGGACTGGCAAACTGTCAGTCCCCTAAATAATAGGGATTTATCAAAAAAATAGATATAAGCTAATAAATAAAATATAGAACTGTATGTGGCATTAAAAATAAATAATGAATGAATACTCATGCCACTGAATAATTATACATTACATAAATAGAAAGTTCAACTATTATTTTATTAATTTAGCATATTTTAACAAGATTTTTAACCGACATCGTGTCGGTTTTCCATCAAAAAAACTTAGAGCTTGCTAAACAATTTAATATATACATGAATACGGCTTTTATGATTTCATTAATACTAAATATTCTTGTATCCCTTCAGCAAGCTTTTTTGCTAACTAATTCATTCAATTATTTCTAACCCAACTTTCGAATGAAAAGTCGAGCTATTCTTAAGTTAACCAATGGTTTGTTTACAAATAAACTAACTTATTTTATAAAATTATTTAACTTTTCATTTGATAAGCTTGAACACCTATAATTCAACTGTGAAAGTTGAATTATTTACTCAAATTTCGCAAAGAAAAAATTTATTTGTGAGGTAGCATTATCAACAAATTATTTGACTATGAACCATAACAAAGATAAAATTAAGTAAAATATAAATTATATTACGGAGGGACAGCAATGCTAACACATATTGTATTAATCAGATTAAAGGATAAAAGCGAGGAAAGTTTGCAGAAAATGAAGTCGGAATTACTGGGGCTTAAAGGTCAAATTCCTTGTTTAAAATTTATAGAAGTTGGAACAGATATAGTACATTCAGAAAGATCTTTTGATGTTGGACTCTATACAAAATTTGATTCTTTAAAGGATATGGAGGAATATCAGGTACACCCAGCGCATCTTAAGGTTCTGGAGTATATTAAGGTTGTGAAAGAATCTTCAGTAGCAATTGACTATGAAAGTGAAAACTAATATTTCATATAAAAAATTACAGTTTTAGTTTTTATATTTTGGACAGAATAAGTTTTAATAGAATCCAAGTCCATGAATATTACGAGCTATTTAAAGTATAGTGTGTGGACTAATGTTAAGTTAAAGAATTATAATACTTGGAGATAAAAATGAGAAAATATACATTGCTGCTAATAATTTTTTTGGTGATTTTTATATCTGGTTGCACCAGTAAATTGTATTCAAACAAAGAAATTAATCATACTGAAAAAACTGTTTTAGAGGAAACTTCCAATTTAGAAGACATACAGGACCAGAAAGCTGCTCTTTCTTCTGACAGTATTAGTGGAAGTACTGATACTAATGGTGACAGTATTACCAAAATTGAGGCTTCTGCTGGCACTGATATTAGCAGCTCAATAACTCCTGACAACTCTAAGCAAGCCAATGTTCTTGATTACAGTAATGTTAAGCCAGATGAAAGTGGTCAAATTATGGTTGTCATGTTCCATAATTTTGTTGAAACGTACCAAAGCGGAGATAAGGCATATACAACCACATTTTCAGAATTCGAAAAGCTTCTGCAGGATTTATATGATAGAAAGTACAGACTTATTAGTCTTACAGATATGCTTAACAATAATATTGATGTTCCGGCAGGCTGCATACCCATGGTATTTACATTTGACGATGGAACAGTGGGTGAATTCAACTTAATTGAAAAAGAGGGAACTCTTATTGCTAATCCCAGGTCAGCTGTTGGTATTATGGAGGCATTTAATAAAAAATATCCTGATTTTGGTCTCAACGGCACGTTCTTTGTTAATTTAGGAGTCAAAACTACTTTCAAAGGTGCTGGAACAATGTCGGAAAGACTAAAATATCTCATTGATAAAGGTTTTGAAATTGGGAATCATACCAAAACTCATGTATCGTTACCAGGTGTTAAAACTATCCAAAAGATGCTTGAAGAAGTTGGAGGCAATCAAAAGCTAATGAATGAATATGTACCGGGATATGCCTTTAACTCTTTTTCACTTCCCTTTGGTAGTGCATCGAAGAACTTAAAAGAATATGTCATACAGGGAAATTATGAAGGAACAGAGTACAAGCACTCTGCAATTATGCTGGTTGGTGCAAATCCAGCACCGTCACCAGTTTCAATTAAATTCGATTCTCTGGCTATTCCAAGAGTAAGAGCCACAGGAATAACCAAGGTTGAATGTGATTTGGCATGGTGGTTAGATGCATTGAGTAAAGGCAATTCACAGTATGTCAGTGATGGAGATGCGAATTCTATCACTGTACCACAACAAAAAAAGCAGAATGTTGATATGGCAAAGCTAAATGGAAAACAGCTGGTGACATACTAACGTGTATTCTGAATATTTATGGACAAAATAATAAAACAATCAAATTAGTATTTTTACAGGATGTTTTTCAGATGGATTTATCTGTCTGTGAGGCATCCTTTTTTGTGTTGCTGTAAGTAGTAAAATAGAACCTAATGAGCAGGACTGCTTTAAAATCAATGAATAGGTAGCTGTTAAGGAATTCATTACAGGTCTAATACAAGATGGACAGAAATGCATCGTAAACGTATTTGTATAGTTTGGGAGTCACTATTTCTAATGGATTTAAAGTATATTAAACAATAGTAGTCAAGTTTTTTAGAAATGTGTTATTAATATATAAAAATTATTTGTTAAGGTGAATTTTTTAAATAGAGACCTAATGTTTACACTTCTGAAAAAACGTAGTTCTGCATACACTATTAAAGAAAGAAAGTTAATAGTGCCATGGTCAAATTTTTTCAAAGAAGTATTAGATATGGCATTTGCAAAAATACTGGTAATAATTTATAATTAAGTAAATTAAATCAAGATATATTGCTTTGGCTTTACGAAATCAAAATACAACTGAAGAATGTATCCATCAAAAACAGAGTTTTTTACAGAAAGTTTTATTGTTTTTAGCTGGGATTGGGCGTGGAGGCTAGTTTGAATGATAATAAAAGGGGAGAGATTATGATTTATGAGCCAGAAGCGAAGCAATAAGATGCAAACTGATACTGATGTAAAACGGAAAGCAATTAAGCAGGTAGTATTTCACATCAAAAAGAAGGCAGCTTCAGAATATGTTGGTATTGATCATCTTAAGGACTGGATTAGTAATATAGAGGAAATAATTTCTAAGGAAGAATTTGTAATAAAGGATTATATCGAAGCCAGAAAAAGCTTAAATGATATTATTGAGAGAACTCTTGATGAAGAGATGAGATTTAAATTGAGGGATTCATGGTTTAGTTTGGGCAAGGCGTTAGAAAAAAAAGCAAAGGTTCACTGAGGCAAATATTTTAATGGGAGGTATAATAATGCTTTTGAATCAAGAGACTTTAGAGGTTAGTGATAGAATATTGCTAGAAAGCATTAAGAGCGATATCCAAAGCCAACTTAATGAAATAGGAGTAACAACTTCAAAAATTAATGTTGAAATGAATTCAAAAAACATATCCCTTAACATAAGTATACGTCGTCTATCTCATAAAATAAGGCAGCTCCAATTTAATGCAAATTCTTAGCTGGCATTATTGAGATAGGAGCGGTGTTAAGACATACTTAATAACAATGAGAATGTTTCATTTCCTTTGTTTAGTTAACATAACCCGCTTTTTAATAGTATCAAAAAACACAAATCCATCAAGGTTATATATATAACGATAAAATCCGACCTTGACAAATTTGTGTTTTTTATTTATTGGTTATTAAGTGATTAATGTCAAATTGTTGGCAACCACTTTTACACAAAAACCTAAACGTACCCGACTCTGTCCAGTGTTTTTAGCCTAAAGAGCCAATAAACATTTTAGCGTTATCGATTGCCTTTAGTTCAGTTTCACGGGCAGGGCCTCCTGGAAGCTTTCTTCCAGAAACACACTTTTCCAAACTGATTTCAGTGTAAACATCATCTTCAATCTTTTCTGAGAAACTTTTAAACTCTTCCATACTCATATCATCAATAGCTTTACTATTTTCAATACAGTAGAGCACCATTTTGCCAATAATTTCATGTGCACTTCTAAAAGGAATTCCTTTTTTTACAAGGTAATCAGCAATATCGGTAGCATTTGTAAAGCCGCCTTGAGCTGCCTTGTACATATTAGTTTTACGAAGCTTCATAGTTGCAAGCATATTTGAAAATACAGGCAGACACATTTTAACGGTATCCACTGCATCAAATATAGCTTCCTTATCCTCTTGCATATCCTTGTTATAAGCCAATGGAAGTGACTTCATAACTGTAAGCATAGTCATAAGGCTTCCGTAGACACGTCCTGTTTTACCACGGGCAAGCTCGGCAACATCAGGATTTTTCTTTTGAGGCATAATACTGCTGCCTGTACTATAAGCATCATCCAGCTCAACAAATCCAAATTCATGAGATGACCAGAGAATTATTTCCTCACTAAGTCTACTCATATGCATCATAAGAATTGAAAGGCATGATAGCAATTCAATTGCAAAATCTCTGTCACTTACGCCATCAAGACTGTTTTGTGTTACATCATTAAAACCAAGCTCATTTGCAACCATGTACCTGTCAAGAGGATAGGTAGTGCCTGCTAAGGCTCCTGACCCAAGTGGAAGTACATTCATTCTTGAATAACAATCACTCAATCGTTCTATATCACGCTTGAACATTTCAAAATAAGCCATCATATGATGAGCGAAGGTTATAGGCTGAGCTCTCTGCAAATGCGTATATCCCGGCAGAATAGTGTCTAAATTATCCTCAGAAATTTTAATTATAGTATTCTCAAGACTAACAAGCATGTCGCTAATGATATTGATTTCATCCTTTAAATACATTCTTATATCAAGAGCAACCTGGTCATTTCTGCTTCTCCCAGTATGAAGCTTCTTTCCTGTATCTCCAATTCTAGAAATGAGAATTTTTTCAACATTCATGTGAATGTCTTCTGCATCAATTTCAAATTCAATTTTTCCAGCTTCGATATCACTTAAAATAGCTTTAAGTGTATTTTGAATGAGGGAACTTTCCTCAGTAGAAATTATTCCGCAATTGCCAAGCATATTTGCATGGGCGATACTTCCCAATATATCCTGCTTATACATCCTTGAGTCAAATCTAATAGAGGAGTTAAAGTCATCTACTAGTTTATCAGTTCCTTTTTCAAATCTACCGCCCCAAAGTTTCATATTTACCTCCATCTACCGCATATTGCAATTATATTTTTTAATGCTGGTTATTTAATTATTCCATTCTTGCTTCAGTTAATACCAATACTTCAATAAATCTAAATAGCTGGTGTTTATAATTTTAATAAAGGGACAACCCATTTAGGATTGTCCCATACAAGTTCATTAATGCTTAAATAATTCGTCCATATGCTAATTATTTAATTTCCTTACCCTTTAGCATTTGAGCTCTAACCTTTATTGGAAGGCCAAAGAGATTGATAAAGCCTTCAGAATCCTTTTGGTTGTAAACTTCATCTTTGTCAAAAGTAGCAATTTCTTCACTGTACAAGGAGTATTCGGATTTAGCACCCGCAGGCATACAGTTACCTTTGTAAAGCTTCATTCTAACTGTACCTGTAACTGTTTCCTGTGTTTTATCAACAAATGCTGATAATGATTCACGAAGAGGAGTAAACCACTGTCCAAAGTATACTAATTCAGCAAATCTCTGAGCAACAAGATCCTTATAGTGAATTGTGTCTCTGTCTAAGCAAAGCAATTCTAATTCTCTGTGAGCAGCATAAAGAACTGTTCCGCCTGGAGTCTCGTAAACACCTCTTGACTTCATACCAACAAGTCTGTTTTCAACCATGTCAGCAATACCAACTCCGTTTTCACCTGCAACCTTGTTTAATACATCCATTAATTCAATTGGACTGTACTCTACACCATTTACTTTTGTAGGTATACCCTTTTCGAAATAAATTTCAACATAAGTTGGTACATCAGGAGCTTTTTCAGGAGAAACCATAAGCTTTAAAATTTTATCATATTGTGGTTCATTCCAAGGATTTTCCAAGTCCATACCTTCGTGGCTCAAATGCCAGAGGTTTTTGTCCATACTGTAATTATCCTTCTTAGTAACGGGAACAGGAATATTTCTTGCTATAGCGTAATCTATTTCTTCTTCTCTTGATTTAATGTCCCAAATTCTCCAAGGTGCTATTATTTTTAGCTGTGGAGCTAACGCTTTAACTGTTAATTCAAATCTAACCTGATCATTTCCTTTTCCTGTACAGCCATGGCAGATTGCTGTACAACCTTCTTTTAATGCAATCTCAACCATTCTTTTTGCAATGATAGGTCTAGCAAAGGAAGTACCTAAAAGATATTTTCCTTCATATATTGCGCCAGCCTTTAATGTTGGATATATAAAGTCAGTAATAAATTCTTCTCTTAAATCCTCTATATATAGCTTTGAAGCACCTGTTTTAATTGCTTTTTCATGTAAAGGCTCAAGCTCATCACCTTGTCCAACATCTCCTGCCATTGCTATTACTTCATAATCATAATTCTCTTTTAACCATGGAATAATAATTGAGGTGTCAAGTCCACCTGAATAAGCTAATAATACTTTCTCTTTGCTCATATTTACCATCCTTTCAGCTGAAAAATCAGCAACAACTAAATATTTAAAATAAAAAAAACAACAATATAAAATTATGCTAAAATATATTATAAACGAGTTCTTAATTAGAAGGAAGGACTACTTCCAGTTAAATTAAGTTTTTTACCAAATAATAAATTTACAACAATGATTATACAATGAATTGTATAAATATTCAATATGATTTTATATTTATACAATAATATTTGAACTAAAAAATTACTATTCAGCCTCTTAAAATAGATTATTAATTCAGTATATGGGAGTTCAAATTTATAAATGGGCTTCAGAAAAAGAAACGCACTTTTGTTTTTGTAATTTAATTTAAATATTAATTAAAATATCAATTTTAAAATGCGAAAGTTGAGTAAACTATAAAAAATTGTACAATAGAAAACATGGGGGTTACTAATGATAATAATGGGGATTGACCCGGGGTTTGCAATTACAGGCTATGGTGTTGTAAAATATGAAGGGAACAAATTTTCGGTTTTGGAATATGGAGCAGTTACGACAGAGGCATCAATGAAGATGTCACAAAGGCTTTTAGTGCTATATAACGATTTGGAAAAATTGATAGAGAGATTTAAGCCAGAGGCTATTGCCATAGAAGAATTGTTTTTTAATAAAAATATAAAAACTGCCCTTAACGTTGGGCATGGCAGAGGAGTGGCAGTGCTTGCAGCAGCAAAATCAGGTGTTGACATATATGAATATACACCGTTGCAGGTAAAGCAGTCTGTTGTAGGGTACGGAAGAGCTGAGAAGGCACAGATACAGCAAATGGTAAAGGCAATATTAAACTTGAGTGCTATCCCTAAACCGGATGATGTTGCAGATGCTTTGGCAATTGCTATATGTCATGGAAATTCACATAGGATGGGAGCAATTATGGGATGTAATAAATTTTAGGATATTTATTGCTTAATACTAATAATGAAAAATATACATAACAAAAGGGTGCATAAAATTTAATAAACTAAAAGCAAGCTGTATTATTTGAAATTAATAAAAACAAATTATATCAGATTATCGGAGAGTGACAAATGTTTGCATATATAAAGGGAACTTTGGAAGACAAGGCAAGTGGCAGTATAATTGTTGAAGTAGGTGGAATAGGATATAGAATTTTTACTGCCTTATCAACTATAAACAGTGTAGGTCAAATTGGAACACAGGTTAAAATACACACTCATTACTATGTAAGAGAAGACTTGGCGGTTCTATATGGCTTTCACACCGTGGAGGAACTTGGTATGTTTGAAATGCTGATATCTGTATCAGGAGTTGGGCCAAAGGCTGCTATTTCACTGATATCAACACTTTCACCCTCCAAATTTGCTCTTTCGGTGGTTTCACAGGATATCAAATCCTTAACAAAAGCTCAGGGTGTAGGAGCTAAGGTGGCTCAACGAATCATTCTAGAGCTTAAAGATAAAATATCCAAAGAGCAGCTTACAGATAATGCTTTTGGCTGTAATACAATAGATGGACAAATTGAAGGTGACTGTGCATTAACTGAGGCAGTCAGCGCACTTATGGTGTTAGGATATAATTCCTTAGAAGCCTCAAAGTCAGTTAATAACGTATATACAGAGGGAATGGTCGTTGAGGAAATCATAATGAAGGCACTAAAGTCACTTTCAAAGAAATAGGCTTTATTATATCGTTCTAAAAGCTTTATCTAAAGAAAAACTTTGTTGTTTTGTATTAGCTGCTGAAATAAATATTAGGCAGCAGCCACTGTAGTAAATTTGGGTATAAACATGGAGGGTAAAATGGAAGATGAAAGACTAGTAAATAGAGAAACTCATTCAGATGATATTGATGAAGTGAGTTTAAGACCAAAAAAGCTTGACGAATATATAGGGCAATCCAAGGTAAAGAGCAATCTAAATGTATTTATTGAGGCTGCTAGAAGAAGAAACGAAGCTTTGGATCACGTTTTGCTATATGGGCCTCCTGGCTTGGGTAAGACTACACTTGCCAGTATAATTTCATCTGAAATGGGTGTAAACCTTAGAATTACATCGGGGCCTGCAATTGAAAAGGCGGGGGATTTAGCTGCTATACTAACAAATTTAAGCACCCATGATGTGCTTTTTATTGATGAAATTCATAGACTAAACAGGAGTGTAGAAGAAATATTATATCCGGCTATGGAAGACTATGCCTTAGATATAATTATAGGCAAGGGGCCTAGTGCTCGCTCTATTAGACTTGACCTTCCTAAATTTACTTTAATAGGTGCTACAACAAGAGCTGGACTTCTTACTGCTCCGCTTAGGGACAGATTTGGCGTTATTAATAAGCTTGAAATGTATACTGCCGATGAGCTAAAGCAAATAGTAAAGCGTTCCGCAGGAATACTTAATATAGAACTGGATGAAAAGGGAGCTTATGAAATTGCAAGAAGGTCAAGAGGAACGCCAAGAATTGCAAACAGGCTATTGAAAAGGGTTCGTGATTTTGCACAGGTTATAGGCAGTGGCATAATAGACTTGAAGGTTGCAAAACATGCTCTTGATGCCCTTGAGGTTGATGAAATTGGTCTCGACGGTGTAGATAGAAATATGCTCTTAAGTATAATCACTAAATTCAGTGGAGGCCCTGTAGGTCTTGATACTCTTGCAGCATCTATAGGAGAGGACTCGGGAACAATAGAGGATGTATATGAACCTTTTCTTATCCAACTTGGTTATATTAATAAGACACCAAGAGGGAGAATGGCTACAAGGCATGCCTATGAGCATTTTGGACTGCCATTTGGGGATGAATAAAGTCAATTACTATCGGCTGAAAGCTATAGTTTGGGTTTGAGGCTAAAGCCTCCTGAAGTACAAACCCTAAAACCTAAACCTTTGAAACCTTCAAATAAATGCTTGAAAGCACATGTACGCCTGGAACATGAATTAGAGATGATAAATGAACCAATACTATTTCATGCAATTATTTTTACAACAAAACAGTGATAAGTCTTATGCACCGATAGGCTTTATATATGCGAAAGTTGAGTTACTAATAAAAACTAAACCTACCTTAATAAAATTACTCATCAAGATAGAATTAACACTAATATAATGAGAATACAACATATTTTTACGTACCTTTAATTCTCTATTTACATTATTGGTATAAAATGCTAGTAAATACTAAATAGGAGGTACGTAAATGCTATATCAAAAATTAAAGGCTCGTTTGATTAGGAGCTTTTGTTTCGTTTTATCAGCAACACTTATACTATCAGGTACAATGGTTTTTGCAACACCAGTAAATTATAATACTTATTACGGATCTCTGCATAACCATTGTAATGTATCTGATGGAACAGGAACGCCAAGTCAGGCATATGCTTATGCCAGAGATACTGCACAGCTTGATTTCTTTGGACTTGCAGATCATGCTGAACAGATTAGTTCTTCAGAGTGGACAAATATAAAAAATACGGCGGATAGTTACAATCAGGATGGCATCTTTGTAGCATTTTACGGGTTTGAATGGTCACACTCAACTATTGGACATGTATCGGTAATTAACACAACAGACTATTGTAAAAGTACAAGCTCAAGTACTAATACTTTTGCTGAACTTGTAACATGGCTATCATCCAGAAATGGTGTTGCCTTCTTCAATCATCCTGGCCGTCAGGATTCTACTGGAGTAGAATTTAACCATTTTACTACAACACCAAGCTCAAAATTTGTAGGGATAGAATTATGGAATAAAAATGACGCATTTGATGTTTATTATTATAACAATGGATATTATTCAAATGATGGAAATAAAGGCTATTATGATGAGGCAAACACCTATGGATGGAAGGTAGGAGCTGCCGGAGCCCATGACAACCATTCAGCTTCATGGGGAACTAGTAATGATTATAGACTAGCAGTTTTAGCAACAGAAAAAACAAAAGCTGCTATATACGAAGCTTTACAGAATAGAAGATTTTTTAGCACACTCGACAAAAATGTTACTATGTCCTTTGAATTGAATGAAGCACAGATGGGGGCTGTCATTAGTGCAGGAACCTATAATGCGGTTATTAAGGTAGGGGATGGTAATTCGGAGTTATTTACAGAAATTAAACTCATAAAAAATGGAGCTACGATACATACGTGGACACCAAACAGCACTAACCCCAATATTACACAAAGCATAACAACTACAAGCGGTGATTACTATTATATAAAGGTAAAGCAGACAGATGGTGATGAAGCAGTATCTTCACCAATATATATACAATAAGATATATTCTTTAAATGTAGGAATATCCTGATTTAGAGCAATCAATCCCCCTAAAATATATCGTTATAGAAAAAGCAACAAACTTTCTATAAAAATGTAGAGAGTTTGTTGCTTTTTTAGCTATAAATCAACTTTCGCACATATAAATCTATTGGTTTCTCATACAACTAATTCATGCAATTATTTCTAACCCAACTTTCGAATGAAAAGTCTAGCCAAACTCAAGTTTACCAATGGCTTACTGTTCAGTAAATTAACTTATAGAATTATTTAATTTTTCATTTGATATTGCTACCTCACCTTATATTACTAACTTTATTTAATATATTCAACTGAGAAAGTTGATTTATGTAGCCGCTGCAAACAATTTTACACATCATTATCTTTATATTATAATATTAAAGCAGAATGACTTATTAAAGATTTATTAGGAAAGGGTTAAAATAAAATGAAACTGATACTGCACATGTGCTGTGGACCATGTTCCACATTTCCTATACAGGAGCTGTTGAAAGAGAACTTTGAAATACAGGGTTTATATTACAATCCTAATATTCATCCCATCGAAGAACACACCAGAAGAAAAGAGAATGTCGAAAAGCTTAGCAGCATGACCAATATACCTGTAGCATACGATGATGAATTCAGGCAGGATGAATGGGAAGGAATGAAGGACATAGGAGATGCCAGATGCCATAAATGCTATACCTTACGATTAGAAAAAGCGGCAAGGTTTGCAGCAGAAAATGGTTATGATGCATTTACAACAACTCTTTTAGTCAGTCCATATCAAAAACACGATTTAATAAAAGAGCTTGGTGAATATTATTCAAAAAAATATGGTGTTGAATTTGCATATAGGGATTTTAGACCAGGCTTCAGACAAGGACAACAAATGGCAAGAGATATGGGACTATATCGACAAAAGTATTGCGGATGTATATTGTCGATAAACAACTCGAAAGTATAGTTTGTGCTTACATGGTGCACTTTCGAGTCAAAAAAAACGCAAGCGTTTTTTGCCGATGTGGGTGGTGTTTTCCATTGATAAGTCTCCCACACCTACAAATTTTTGTGTTTACCTTTACAAAAATGTTACATTTTATTTAAAACTCCGATTTCAGTTTTCTATTTGTCTAAATAAATAGTATACTTAAAATATATATCATAACCAATGTCATATAAACAAAAGAAAAAGTATTAAATCAAGTCCTTATAATAAAAGCTTGAATAATACTACTGCTTTAGGAGGATAGTTACATATGAGAAAAATGCTAATACACTTTTTATTGATTTTTAGTTTTTTAACAGTATTTACAACAGTTACATTTGCCCAGCAGCAACCAATAAGTGTAATAGTTAATGATATGAAAATCAAATTTCCAGATGCTCAGCCATTTGTTGATTCAAATAATAGAACTCAAACACCTGCAAAATTTATTGCTGAGGAATTAGGTGCTACAGTAGATTGGAACGGTCAAGAACAAAAAGCAACATTTAAATCAGGTAGTAACACATTAGTCCTTTTTATTGATGATGCAAATTATACATTAAATGGCAAAATAAAGCAGATGGATACTACTGCTTTGCTAAAGGATGGCAGAACCTATGTACCAGCTAAGTATGTAGCTGAAGCGTTTGGTGCTGATGTTAACTGGAATTCTGCAAAGAGAACAATTTATGTTAGTACAAATAAAATAGTTACAAAAGATAACACTGAGACTAAGGGAAACACTAGTGCTACCGATGGCACAGGCATTAAGGATAGTACAAACAACTCAGGGGCACAAGAGCCCAACACAGGGGATGAAAATACAGATGAGGAAACGCCTGTAAGTGACCAAGAGCCAATACATACGGTATTAACTTATGTTAAAAATAAAGCTTACTATTTTTTTAAGGGTATTAATTTACTAAGCTTTGGTACTGGTAACAATTTTTCAGAAGCATATGACATGGAAAATGGCAGATATACTATTACGATACCCGCTAGCGCAGGAGTTTCCATAACCCAAGAAGTACTTAATATTAATGATTCATTGGTGAGTACGGTTGAAATAAAAAAAGATGAGGAAACAGGCGATACTCATATTGTGTTCAATACAAAAACAGAGGTTAGATTTTACATATCTTATAACGAAAAATTAAATGTGACGGAAGTAAATCTACAAAAACCTATGAAGGTGGAACTGTCATACTCAAATAAATTCGACAGAGTATATTTTTCATTAAAGGGTATAAAGCTTGCCAGTGTTGGCTCTACTGTTACAAATTACTTTACAGAAACTTATGATGCAGAAGAGAACACACACACAATAATTTTGCCTGCAAACTCTAAAATTTTCCTAGCGGAACAGGTTTTTAACATAAATGATTCACGGGTTAGCAAAGTTGAAATTAAAAGAGATAAAGAAACAAGAGATACTCATATAATATTTAATACAAAAAAAGAGTTCAAATTTTACATATCTTATAACGAAAAACTGAATCAATCTGAAATAAACTTGTTAACACCGGCAAAAGCTGATGAAATACTGGTTGTTATTGATGCAGGTCATGGTGGTATTGACCCTGGTGCTTGTAAAGGTACTGCATATGAGAAAGATATAAATCTAGCTATAGCATTAAAACTGGAAAAACTTCTTAAGGATAAGGGTATTAATACGTATATGATTCGTCAGGATGACACATTTGCTGCCTTATATGATAGACCCTATATCGCAAATGCCTTAAATGCAACACTGTTTTTAAGTATTCATAATAATTCTATTGACAATAGTAAAGTTAGTGGAACAGAAACGCTATATTATCCTGAAAAGGAGGGAGATACTTCTTTTACAGGAGAAAAATTTGCTAAATTATTACAGGGTTCGTTAATTAGCAAGTTGAAAACAGTTAATAGGAAAACCATTGAAAGGCCAGGACTTGTTGTATTAAAATATACAAAAATGCCAGCTGCTCTATGTGAAATAGGTTTTTTAACTAATCCTACTGATTTAAAGAACTTAAAAAGTGAGGCTTTTCAGCAAAAGACTGCACAAGCTTTATGTGAAGCAATAGTTAAATCTTTGGAGCAGTTAGAGCTAGAAAAAAAGAAAGCTAATCTTAGTGCTGAAATCAATTAATCTATGCCAATATAAATTAAAAGTGTTCAAACAACTCGAAAACATAATTTGTGCAAACATGGTGTGTTTTCGAGTTGTATCGTCTTTTTCATCCGATAGTAATTGACTCTTGGGAAATAATAAAAAGTATAAATTTAGTCTATAATTATTTTATGGAAATTATTTCTAAAATAAGGAGGACTAAATAATGAAAAGAATAATTAGTATCATGCTAGTAGTTATGCTTATGATTACAGGATGTTCATTTATAGGAAAGAATCAGAAGGATTCAGATCAAATTATTCCTGAAGCGATGCAGACAGGCAAGGATGACAATTCGGCAGCAAATGCCTTTGTGATTAACGATTCGTCACAAAATAGTAATAATACAACAGGTACTGTAGCTCCAGATTCGGCTAGTGATAACGCATTAATGGCTAGTGGAGCAGCAAGCGGTATTTCAAGCGATGTCATAGACACAGAGACTTTTGTTGAAAATGGGACAGGAAAGGGAGTTATCAATGATTCTGATAATAAAGAAATTGTATTGATAACACTTTATTACAGAACTAAAGAAGGCTTACTTGTACCTGTTACTAGGAAAGTATCAAAGCAAGAGGGCTTGGCAAAGGCGGCAATAAACGGGTTGGTGGATCAAGCACTAACTAGGGAACAACTTGCTTATTATGGCTTGTATCCTGTATTGCCAAAGGGAACAACTATAAGAGGTCTAAGTATTAAAAATGGAAATGCAATTATAGATTTTTCAAAAGAATTTCTAAATTCTGCAAATAAAAATGATGAACAAATGATTATTTCCTCAGTTGTATATACTTTAACAGGATTTAAAACAATTTCAAATGTAGAAATAAGAGTTGAAGGAAAAAACTTGGATAGGCTTGTTAACGGCACAGATTTATCTAAAATTTGCAATAGACAAAATATTTTTATAAATACTGAAGAAACAAATCTAAAGGATGGATGTGTAAAATGCGATTTATACTATATGGTATATGGTAATAAAGAGCTAAATTATCTAGTGCCAGTTTCAAAACAAATTGAAAAACCAGAGGACAATCAAATTCCCATAATAATGTTTTCTGAGCTTGTAAAGAAACCAAGTGAAGCTAAATATTTTACCTCATTCCCAGAAGGAACTAAGTTACTTTCGTATAATGAACAAAATGGGTTGGTGACCCTGGATTTTTCTTCTCAGATAAGCAATTATGGGGGTTCAGAGAAGGAGCAGAGCTTATTGAATCAGATATATTATACGGTAAGCCAATTAAAAGGAGTTAAAAAGGTAAAAATATTGATAGATGGAAAAGAAAACACATTACCAGAAGGTACAGAGGTTGCAGCAGCAAAAATTCTACCTGGTACCATCAATAAGGTTATTGATAAATAAATTACTCAAATTTCGCACATAAAAATTATATTGGTGAGGTAAAATTATCAATGGCTTGTTGTTTCAGTACACTAGCTTATCTTATAAAATTATTTAACTTTTCATTTGATATTGCTACCACACCTGATATTACTAGCCTTAAGGAGTATATTTATCTGTGAAGTTTGTGTAAGATAAATTCTGGTTTATAAATATAGGTGATTTTTGTAAAGAATTAAGGTATTATTAATAGAGTCAAAAATGATTAGAGCAACTATTGTCATTTTTGACTCTGGTTGTTTTTTATCTGGAATTACCAGCGTTTAAAATGTTTTTAATACTTGATTTGGAGGAAATATGTTAAGACAAGACGGAAGAGAAAATGGGCAGTTAAGACCTGTGAAAATTACAAGAAATTATATAAAACACGCTGAGGGGTCAGTTCTTATTGAGGTGGGTGATACAAAGGTCATTTGCACTGCTTCAGTAGAAGAAAGAGTTCCACCGTTCAAAAAGGATTCAGGAGAGGGCTGGGTTACAGCTGAATATGCTATGCTTCCTAGAGCAACGGGAGTAAGAAATTCGAGAGATATATCAAAGCTAAAGTTAAATGGCAGGAGTCAGGAAATTCAGCGTTTAATAGGCAGATCACTACGAACAATTGTAGATTTAAAGCTTTTGGGTGAGAGAACTATTACTATTGATTGTGATGTAATTCAAGCGGACGGAGGAACTAGAACGGCTTCAATTACCGGAAGCTATGTTGCATTGGTGGATGCGTGCAGTAGATTGAAAAATAATGGGTTGATTTCTAAAATGCCTGTTATGGGTTTTGTTGCTGCGACAAGTGTTGGAATAGTAAACGGTAAAGAAATGTTAGATCTCTGCTATACTGAGGATAGTAATGCTGCGGTGGATATGAATGTAATTATGTCTGACAAAGGCGAGTTTATTGAAATACAAGCAACAGGGGAAAAAACCAGCTTTAGTAAAAAGCAATTAGATGGATTGCTGGATTTAGCTCAATCAGGTATAGATAAGCTGATTCAGATACAAAAGGAAGTATTAAAGTAACTAACCCAACTTTCCATTGATAAGTTTGAACACCTACAATTTAACTGGGGAAGTTGAGAATATAATTAAAATTGATTTAGGGGAGAGCAAGAATGAAAGTATTGGTCGCTGCTACAAAAAATAAGGGAAAGATATCTGAGATAAAAAAAGTTTTGTCCGATATGTCTTTTGAAGTGGTTTCAATGGGTGATATTGGAGTAGATATTGATGTTGAAGAGGATGGTGCCACATTTGAAGAGAATTCGATGAAGAAGGCTCAAGAGATTTGTAAGATATCAAATAAGATAGTTATAGCCGATGATTCAGGGCTTGAGGTGGATTTCTTGGATGGCGCTCCAGGAATATATTCGGCTAGATTTGGAGGGCCTGAAGCTACTGACAGCGATAAAAATCAAAAGCTCTTAGGCATGTTAAAGACTGTTCCTTTTGAAAAAAGAACTGCCAGATTTGTTTGCGCGATAGCTGTTGCATTTCCTGATGGAAAAGCATTTGTTGTACGTGATACTTGTGAGGGCCTTATAGATTTTGAGTGTAAAGGCAGCAATGGTTTTGGATATGATCCCATTTTCTATATTCCTCAATATGACAAAACCATGGCCCAATTAGACACAGATATTAAGAACAAAATAAGTCACCGAGCAAAGGCTTTAAACAAAATGGCTGATAGAATCAGAGAGCAATTAGAAGATAGCGACCACCTCTAAAAGATTTTTAGGCATAGCATAAAACTTGTAGCTATCCAAATTTATCAATGGAAATTTACGTTAAAAATAATAGCAAGAATTAGTCTGATTAGATGTTCTAGCAATTACTAATTCTTGCTATTATTTTGGCAACAAGCAAATGATAAGTCGCTTGTTCCTATACACTATTTGTATAGGGAGGGGGAGTTATAAGCTATACTAAATGGTGATTAGTAACGAATAAATTAAGCTTTAGCTATGGGGGAAGGGTTTGATGAAAGTACTTGTAATAAGTGATTCTCATGGGCATATTTCTAATGCGAGATTAGCTATAGAAAAGAATCCTGGAGTCGAAATTATAATACATCTTGGGGATTATTATAAAGACGCAGTTCGGCTAAGTGAATTGTATCCTAATAACAGGTTTGAATTTGTTAGTGGCAATTGTGATGGAAATAAGGCTATTAGTGCCGAAAAAGTTCTTGAAATAGAAAATAATATAATTTTTATTGCACATGGACATAATTATTCAGTTAAATGGAACTACAAACCTATACTAGAACGAGCCAAGTCTGAAAATGCAAAGCTTGTTTTATTTGGACATACCCATATAGCAGCTATTGATAAAATTGATAACATACTGTTGTTAAATCCTGGAAGCATAACGCAATCAAGAAGCAATTACTCTGAGTCATATGCTATTTTGGACATTTATAAAAACAAAATTAAAACTGACATATATTATATTTAAATAAAATAATAACTCAAAAGCCTTCATTTAAGCGGTTTTTAAGATTTTATAAATAAAAAACATAAAAAGTTTCAAAAAAATGTTGACAAAGTATAGTATGTCCTTTATAATATTAAAAGTCAGCTGGCGAAACACTTCAAACGCTGATTTTAAACAATAGATGCGGGTGTAGTTCAATGGTAGAACATCAGCCTTCCAAGCTGATTGCGTGGGTTCGATTCCCACTACCCGCTCCATATGTGCCAATAGCTCAGCTGGATAGAGCAACGCCCTTCTAAGGCGTAGGT